>NZ_JAVRCP020000012.1:0-180994 GCF_034530675.2 Nostoc sp. DedVER02 | reverse complement strand
AAACGGGCGGCTCATGGCTATTTAAACTTAGGAGTTGGCTTCTCCCTATTATATGCAGCTTCATATTAAATTGGTATAAGCTATTAAAACTATTAAAAAGATTAGTTAGTATGTTTCAAACTTAGTGTTGAACAAAAAGTTTGATTTTCAATAATCAAAGCCCGTGACGAGGATTGAACTCGTGACCTCACCCTTACCAAGGGTGTGCTCTACCACTGAGCCACACGGGCGAAATTTGATTGATATTTCAGCTAAAAGTTAAAATGCTGGGAGTTTTGATGCTTACCCAGTCATTATAACTTATAACTTCGTAAGTGGTGGGCCGGGCTGGATTTGAACCAGCGTAGGCGCTAGCCAACGGATTTACAGTCCGTCTCCATTAACCACTCGGACACCGACCCGATTTGTCTCACGATTTAAAATCTTAGCACCACCTTTTATAAATAGCAAGTAATTAGAAAAAATAACTTGCGGGTAGAGATCGCAACAAAACTGCGTCTCTACCATCTGAGAAAAAATACTGGTTACACGCTCATCTCCAGCATTCGTTGCATTGGTCGCAGTGCAGCAATGCGAATATCCTCTGACATGGTAATTTCGGGAGTGCGATTTTTCATTGCCCAGTAAAGCTTTTCTAGGGTGTTTAACCGCATAAAGGGACACTCGTTACAAGCACAGTTATTCATCGGCGGTGCAGGGATGAAATGCTTGTCAGGAGCTAATTTTTGCATTTGGTGAATGATTCCCGGCTCTGTCGCAACGATAAATTCTTTGGTGGGGCTGCTTTGACAATACTTGAGTAAAGCGGCTGTGGAGCCAATAAAGCTGGCGTGGCGCAATACACTACTTTCACATTCTGGGTGTGCGATCGCCTCTGCTTCTGGGTGGGCAATTTTTAACTGAACAATTTTCTTTTCCGAAAAGGTTTCATGGACAACACAGCTACCTTGCCATAGCACCAAATCTCGTCCGGTCTGTTCCATGACATAGCGCCCCAAATTGCGATCGGGGGCAAAAATAATTGGCTGTTCTTTCGGTATCTGCTGGACAATTTTCACAGCGTTGGAGCTAGTACAAATAATATCGCTCATCGCCTTGATATCAGCAGAACAGTTGATGTAAGACACCACCAAATGATTCGGATGCGCTGCTTTAAAAGCTGCGAATTCGTCTGCTGGACAACTATCTGCTAAAGAACAACCGGCATTTAAATCTGGTAAAAGTACTAATTTATCGGGATTAAGGATCTTTGCTGTTTCTGCCATGAAGTGAACGCCAGCAAAGACAATCACATCCGCATTGGTTTTTTCGGCGGCTCTTGCCAGTTGTAATGAATCCCCAATAAAGTCTGCAATATCCTGAATATCTGGCTCTTGATAATAATGCGCCAGGATAACGGCGTTGAGTTCTTTTTTGAGACTCTGAATCGCGGCAAACAAATCTAGTGGTAGTTCACCCAGTTGGGTGTTTTCGCGTTGAGCTAGTGCAGTAGTAAACACAGTTTAGGGGTGCTTTATGTTGCAAATGTATGTCCTGTGGATTCAATTATAGTAGTTTTTACCAAAAATAGTGGACGGTTGATATTTTCGGGTTGTGTCCAAATCGGGCTGAGTTTCATATCCTGGAGATAGACGGCAAGGAAAGTGGCATGACCAGTCAGAAAACTCAATCGATAAACCTCAAAATTGCTGTAGTTGGAGATATTCACGACCAATGGGAAGTGGAAGATGGCGTTGCACTCAAGCATTTGGGTGTTGACTTAGTGCTGTTTGTCGGGGATTTTGGCAATGAATCGGTGGAGGTGGTCAGAGCGATCGCATCCCTCGATATTCCCAAAGCAGCCGTAATGGGCAACCACGATGCCTGGTACACCGCCACCGAGTGGGGACGCAAAAAGGCTCCTTATGACCGCTCTAAGGAAGACTGGGTACAGGAACAACTCGATTTATTAGGCCCGTCCCATGTCGGTTACGGTAAGTTGGATTTTCCCGCTTGGAATTTAACTGTAGTGGGGGGTCGTCCCTTTACTTGGGGTGGCCCGGAGTGGAAATTCGCGGAAATCTGTAAAGAACGTTATGGTGTGACGAGTTTGGAAGAATCCGCCGATCGCATCTTCAAAGCTGTTAAAAGCGCCGCTTACGAGACGATTATATTTTTGGGTCACAACGGGCCGAGTGGATTAGGCGATCGCCCCGAAGACCCCTGCGGCAAAGATTGGCACCCAATTGGCGGCGACTTTGGCGATCCAGATTTGGGCGAGGCGATTTCTCAAGCCTTGACTGCTGGTAAAACTATTCCTCTGGTCACATTTGGTCACATGCACCGAGATTTACGCCATACCAAGAAGGTGCAGCGCAAACCCATCTTTAGAAGTCCAGAGGGGACAATTTACTTAAATGCGGCTAGTGTCCCGAGGATTGTGGAAAATGATGGCGAGAAGTTGCGTAATTTTTCCATTGTCACCCTAGAGGCGGGTGTGGTTTCGCAAGTTTCCCTAGTTTGGGTGGGGAATGACTTTCAGGTGGCTAAGGGGGAAATTTTGTATGAGCGATCGCGTATTGTGTCGTAGACATTCGCATCCAGTAGTGCAATCTGCGTAAATAATAGGGTATAGTATTATCTGTCAAGTTTAGTGCTAACCAACAAAAGCGCCTGAATAGCGTCTAAAACTAGGATCAGCACAAGTTTGACAGATTTACTGGAGAGGTGGCAGAGTGGTCGATTGCGTCCGACTTGAAATCGGATGAGGCTAAAACCTCCGGGAGTTCGAATCTCCCCCTCTCCGTTTAGGAATTAAAAATTGAAAATTAAAAATTAAAAATTGAAGAGGTTAGGTGGAGCTTTTGGTGGAGATGATGATGGCACCAAGAATTTTTGTTAGTTCTTCGGCTTCGGTTTGGAGTTGACTAATTCTTTCTTGAGGTACTATTTCGGAAGCAATGAGTAACCTTAACCAATACCGAGTTTCACGGGATTCTTTTAGTGCAATCATGAGCTTGCTGATAAAATCTGCTTTGCTTTGAGCCGCTTGTGCTTCTTCTACATTAGCTCCAATCGATGTTCCTGACCTTAATAACTGTTGAGCAAGGGTTCGCGCTACTCCTGGTTTATCATCTAAAAACTGGCACAATTTGACTATACGAACTGAAAAAGTAAAAGTGCGATCGCATATATCTTTTTTCACAGGTAGGATTTAAGCATATTTTGTATATTGATAAGCTTTTAGGTGTATTACCAACTTCTGATAAATGTTTAATTTGCATTTGGAAGCAGCAAAGTATTTTCAATTTCTTGCCTAACTTCCCGACTTACATAACAATCATTATTGAGGCAGTTCATTAGCAATTTATTGGCATAGTAATACTGTTCCAATAGCTTCTTTTGTGCTTCATTTATCTGCCAGTCATGTCCAATATTGCAATGCTCAATCATGACGGTTCTAAGCTGTTCAGTCCAAACTTTTCCATTAGTTCTCCACCAACGATGAAAAGCTTTGCTGTCGTTTTGTGGAGATGATAATTGGCTTTTGAGCTTGTCAAGCAAGATTTGTAAATCAGGGCTTGGCTTACGTTCTAAATCAAAATCAAGATTTAAATCAAAGTGATTAGGATGCATAATTTCTAGGCTTTGTCTACCTGCACGCATTCTTTTTATTTCAAAAAATATAGCAACTTCAAAACTCAAGCCTGGAGTACCTATCCCGGTAATTCCAGCAGGACCGCAAGCTTTATAAAAATCGTTGTCTGAAGTACCAGTAAGAGCTAGATCAAAGGCTAAAATACGAGCAAGGTCTGGAAAGCCTGAATATTTACCCTGAATAAGATGATTCATCAACTGTAAGTAGACACCTCTAACTTCTGCTGGTGGATATGGCACAGTAGCTAATGAAGATTTTTTAGCTACCCACCTCATAAAATGTTGTAATTGTTCATCCGTGCTGATTAATCCATCAATTTTATGCTTCATCAATAATGTTAAATCATCCGCCTTCCGCATCATCCCTGCTGTAAGCAAAAAAACTTCGCGCCAGCGTTTCTCTGTGATATGCTCTAGCAAAGTTTCCCAAGAAGAGTTGGCAACTATTTCTCTTGCGGCAAAATACTCGTGAAATGTTAAGTGAGAAAAGGAATAGATGCCCTTTGCTCGTTCTACTAATAGCCCATGCTGTGCTTCAATAGACTTTAAAACGGCTTCACTATCGAGTTTCAATACTTCTGGATCTGTGTCCGCATTGCGTAAGTTGCGAATAAAATCAGCAATGTATGCTTCGGCAGTTTTCTGCTTAAAGAAATAGTCTTTTTGCTCAAACGTAGTTAAGCCTATTTGACTCAGCAAGTCTTCCTTACGCTGCAAAGACAGGTTTTTATAGACCTGCTCTCTCTCAATGTTGCGTTTGGCATCCCATTTTTTCAGCAATATATCTAATCCTTCTTGATAAAGTTCAGAACGGTTTGCTGGGAAATCTCCGCTATCTCCAAACACCAAACACAGTAATGTCAGCAATAAAGGACTACTTGCTAGTTCTTGGATTGGTTTATTCTCCTTTAGTTTTTGAATGAATCTTTGACTTTTAACTGGATCAGTTAACTGGAACCAATTTTGAGCAAAAAGGGCTATTTGTTTTTCGTCAAAATCGGCCATTTCTACTTCTGTGAAACTTTGATAAGTATATTCTTTGGCAGCAATACGACAAGTGATTACAAACTGATTGGTATGAAAAAAGTCAGAAAATTCTTGAATTTGTCGTAAAACACGCTTACTGTCTTCCTCTCGTACTTCATCTAATCCATCCAGTAATACAAATGCCTTCCCCTGTTTCAACAGTTTCTCTACTACTGCACTAGCATGAGTTACCTCACAGCTTGATAATAGTTGAACAATAAATTTAAAAATATCTGGTTTTTTGGGCGCTTCTGCAAAATCTTTTAATGTGATAAACAAGGGAACTCTATTTGCTTGATATCTCCCTTCAATACACTGCATTGCTAGATATTTTAAAAAAGTGGTTTTTCCTGCTCCTGGTTTGCCTAAAACCATCAGCTTACTATGACGCTGTACAACCTCTAGTCCTGAGACTCGTTTCTGCTTTACTCGGCTAAGTCCAATCCGCTCAAAGTTATCATAGTCACAGCTTTGCATTAGTTCTGCAACTTTAAGTCGTGTTCGTCCTGTTATTTCTTCCAGAATATTGACATTTGTGTAAATACCTTGTTTTCCTGTTAACTCAATTGGCTGAGGCATATCTAATACCCTCATGGTTCCGCACTTTTCTTTGATATAGGGTTTGATTTGTTTGCGGATTTCTTGCACTAAGGTATCAATAGAATCATCTATGTCATCTGTAGTTAAATCGCCAGAGGGTTTTTGTTGTGCATACCTTTTGCTCAGATACTCCCGTAAGCGACTTTCTTTAACAGGGCCATTACCAGTGATGCAAAATTTTCTGTAAATACCTGTAAGACAAGTGCCGAGGTTACTTTCAGAAATGTTTAATTCTTGAGCTACGTTGACTCGATTCTTACTACGACCGAATATTTCCAGAAAAACTTCTTTCTCTCGGTGCGACAATTCACTGTATTGCTCCAGTTGCTTAAGAAAGTCCTCTGGTATAGACATTGACCACTCCCACAATTACTTATAAGCCAGTGTAGCCAAAGTTTTTATCAAATTGTAGAGTTAAATCAGTGTAAGTCAGGCTAAGTCAAGGTAAGTCAGATAAATAACTACAAAAGAAAATTGCGACATTGAACTCAGTCAAGTTACTGAGGCGATCGCAATGCTAGAAACACTAATCCCTTTGGTTGTAAATAAGTCTGTTGAAGTTGTTGTTGGAATACTGCTGGAAAAGTTTTGTAAATGGTTACTGAGTGATGCCAATATCAAAAGTGCTAACAACTTTCTGAAAATGCAGATTCTTGTACTTTATCTTGATTGCGTTTTACGAAAAACATCACTAAAATCTTTGCCAGAGCGATCAGAAGAGAAGGATTAAGAAACAGGTGGGTAGTAGAGATAATAAAGCGATCGCACTCACAAACCAAAGGCGATCGCTCCCTAACCTCTCCCCTCTACTGCCATCGTGCTACGATTACCAATAAATTCTTTTGGGAGTTCAATCAATGGCTACCCTTAATACGCTAAACATACCTGATGAGTTATACGAACAACTGCAAGAGTTAGCTAAAGCTGAAAATAGCTCAGTTGATGCTCAAGTTATTACAATATTGCAGAACGCTTTGCAGAAGACAAAAACACAGTTAACTGAGGACGAAAGACGAAAAAATGTCCCAAAACTCTTAGAGGAAATTCGCCTTCGTCGTGAGAGTCGCCAGACTGATGTGGAATGGCCCGATAGTACTGCGTTAATCCGAGAAGACCGAGACAGATGACTATCCCTCTCAGGTGTGTTGTAGACGCAAGTGTAGCTATTAAGCAATTTATACCAGATGATCCACTAACTCCGAAAGTTAATCAACTGTTTGCTCATCTTGCCAATCCTCAAACTGCGATCTTTATCCCAGACCTGTTTTACATTGAGTGTGGCAACATCATTTGGAAGTATGTCCGCGCCAGACTTTATGCTGTTGCTGATGTGCCAGCAGATTTAGCAACTCTCAAAAACTTCCCCTTGCGTGTTGTCTCCACGGCTGATTTGATGGCGGATGCAGTTGCGATCGCATTAAATTATGGAATCTCCGCCTACGATGGCTCTTATGTTGCACTTTCACAGCAGGTAGGTGCTACTTTGCTGACTCTCGATGGTAAGCTAGTAAAAGCAATAGCCGCTTCGTCTTACAATGTTTCCTCGTTTAATGACTTCGAGGTTCCGCCGTTGGAGTCAACATAATTCGTAATTCGTAATTCAATTATCAAAAATGCCTTTTATTTATAACCGCACGGTTCGCTTTCAAGATACTGATGCTGCTGGGGTAGTTTATTTTGCTAATGTTTTGAGTATTTGTCATGCAGCTTATGAAGAATCTTTAGAAGCATCAGGTATTAATCTCAAAGATTTTTTTACTAATCCGTCTGTGGGGTTTCCGATTGTTCATGCTAGTGTCGATTTTTTGCGCCCTATGTTTGTTGGGGACAAGTTGCTGATTAGCTTAATTCCCCAAAAAATAGGTGTTGAGAAGTTTGAAATTACTTACGAAATTACTGTGTGTGAGGTGGTAGTTGCTAAGGCTATTACTCGTCATGTTTGTATTGATGTGAGTAGTAGAAGTAAGCGGGAATTACCTGATGAGATTATTCAGTGGTTGGAGACGAACCGCCCAGACGCAGAGAGAAGAATGTCGAGAGAGATTATGTGATGGAATTTTGTAGGAATTCTGTGGCTATTTGCTGTAGCTGTTGGCGGTTAATTTTACCTTGGGAGTTGCGGGGTAAGTTTTGTTGAGGAATCCAATATTTAGGGATTTTAAATCTGCTGAGTTTGTCTTTGAGTAGGGTTTGAATTTTTAAGGCAGAGATATCTGATTTTTTGGGAATGTAAATCGCTGTTACGGCTTGTCCCCAGTGTTTATCTGGAATACCGATGACACAAATATCGGCAACCATTTGAGTTGATTGTATAGCTGACTCAATCTCTGCTGGATAAATATTTTCGCCACCTGTAATAATTTTATCGCTGTTACGTCCAACAATATTTAAATGGCCTTGTTCGTCTAGAAAGCCTAAATCATCTACTTGGAAATCAGTTTGATTTTCTCTAGTTTTAGGATAGTAGCCAAAGGCTAAAGATTGAGCATAAATGGTGATATTTCCGATTTGATTGTAATTTAAAATTTCGCCTTGCTGATTGCGAATAGTTACTTTTGCATGGGGAAGAATTTGACCACTGCTAATTTTACCGCCGAGAAAATCATCTGGTTTGAGGGTGGCAATTTGAGAGGCGGTTTCTGTCATGCCATAGGTAGGTGCTAATCGGATGCGGTGAAATCTGGCTTTTTCTAGTAGTTCGTTCCATGCTGGCGCACCTCCCAAAAGTACTGTATTAAATTGGTATAGCCATTCAGTTAATTCTGAATTTTGCAGAAGGCGTTGTAACTGTGTTGGTACTAAAGATATGAAAAATTTTGATTGTTTAATATTTAATATTTGACCGGATTCTATGGATTTAAATGGTTGAATAGCTAGTTTACCTCCGCTGGTAAAAGAGCGCATAAATTGCATTAAACCGCTAACGTGATATAGCGGTAACACGCAAAATGAATTGACTCGTTTGATTTGAAAATATTCTGTAAATCCTTGTACCGATGAAATGAGAGTTTCCCAAGTATGAATTGCAAATTTAATTTCTCCTGATGAACCACCTGTGGGAATCATTATGAATGGGGACTGGGGGCTGGGGACTGGGGACTGAGGAACTGGGGGACTGGGAGTGTGTAGAAGTTCTCCCCAAATAATATCTGGCTGTACTAAATCAAAGACTTGTTGCCATTCTTGTGTTCCCCAGTCGGGGTTACAAAGAAAAACTGGACAATTAGCTGCACAAGCGGCAATAAAACTTGCTAGAAACTTTAATGGTTCGCGTTCAGCTAAGATGATTTTTGGTGGTATTCCACACGCTGATAATTGTCTTAGTTCTAAATATAATTCTTGAGCTATTTGATTAAATTGACGGCTGTCATAACCGATTAGCCAATCATTCTGATCCAGGTGATTAAGACAGTTTAAAGGTCGTTCCATAAACTTTGAAACCACGTTTCTTCTTGTTCAAAAAAATGGTCGATGCCAAAACCAACTGCCCTGTTGTTTTGGGATAATTCGGCTGCGAGTTGGAGTGCTGCAAGTCTGGCGATCGCAGTTTCAAATACTGATGAAAATACAGTATCAATTTGATGCTGGTGGCAAAACTTTCTCAGACGAGATGGCGATCCAACTATCCCAGGTTTAATCACAAAAACCCCTCGCCAACCTTGTTGATAACAGGCGGCGAGTTGCCCAAGTGTGGCGACAGATTCATCTAAAGCGATCGCAGTTTTATAACTCGTACTCAATTCCAACATCTGCTGAAATTGTTCAACGGGTAGCGGTTGTTCGATAAATTCAATTTCTATTGGTATTTTTCCATTTGCCTTGAGATTGTCGCAAGTTCCCAGCCATAAGTTGGCTTCTTTATAGCTGAGTCCACCGTTGGCATCTAATCGCAGTTTCGTAGAGACTGGTAAGGTGTGTACCAGTGACTCAAAAATATCTAGTTCATCAGCGATCGCATTCACACCAATTTTCCACTTAAATGTGCGATATCCTTGCTGCCACAACGTTTCCCATTGATTTAAAGCCGCTTCCCCGCCTGGTAATAAGGCACTGAAAGATTGGGCATGGGGCATTGGGCATGGGGCATTGGGGATTGAAAGGAATTCACTTTCCCAGGCTGACTCAAAGCCAAATTGACAAGCAGGTAATTCATCTGGGATGGAGAAGATTATCTCCTTTGTGATTCTTTCTGGAAGTTGGCGACAAAAATCTAAGGCTTGTTCTAGGGTTTCAGAACCAAACCAACTAATAGGGGCGATTTCTCCCCACCCGACTTTACCTGATTCATGGGTAAGGCGAAGAATAATACCTTCACGAATATCCCACTTACCATGATTAGTGGTAAGCGATCGCAAAAATCTTCGCCGATAAGGACGAAATTCAAACCTGTAAGTCATTAGTCAAGATTTATTAGTGATTCTCCCACTCCCAATTCCCAATTCCCAATTCCCAATGCCCTAGAGAATAAATCCCAGTCCCAACAGCAAGCAAGCCCAGAAATGAACGGCTACAGCGATGAATTTACAGTTACTAACTTTGTCAGGCTGGTTATGATTTTCTTGGACGTGGCGGCATAATTTGACGGCAAAGGGTAAACTAACCCAACTCAGTAATGTCCAAGCTGGAGAAATCCCCAATAGCACAAACAGCAAGGTGAGGGGATAAATGCTAGCAGTAAACCAAACTAGGAGTTGGGCCCCTTTTTGGGTTCCTAGACGGACGATAGGCGATCGCTTACCTGCGGCTATGTCATCCTTAACTTGGTGAAAGTGTGAGCAAAACAAAATTAAGGTTGTGGCAATCCCGACAATCACTGAAGCGGCTAAACTTGTCATTGACCAAGTTTGAGTCTGGCTGTAGTATGCTGCCTCCACTGCTAAAGGGCCAAAGGCAAAAAAGCAAAGAATCTCGCCTAAACCCTGATATCCTAAGCGAAAAGGAGGCCCTTGGTACATATAGCCCAAACCACAGCATAGTAGAATTATGCCGATAACAGTTAGGTCATGTTGCCAAAAGGCGATCGCTAATATGCCCAGCAACCCCAAACCTAAACACAAATTTCCTATCCAAAATACTAATGGCTTATTGCTAGTCAAATTCACCAGAGAATGGTGCTTATTTTGATCGATGCCTGTTTCCGAATCAAAGACATCATTACTGATATTTTCCCAGGCAAGAATTAAGATTGCGGCAGTTACAAAAGTAGAAAATACTACTCCATTGAACATTTTAGTTTCGGCATAAGCAACTGCTGTTCCTACCCAAATGGGCATAATGGCAACGCTGTACATTGGCGGTTTGATCGCTGCCATCCATAACTTAGTGTTGGGATATAAAATTTGCTTGGTAGTCATCAGTTGTGATTAATTAAATTACCGGAATATTACTCATACTTAAGATTTTATGATTTAAAGAGGCGCTAGATTCGAGTGATATATAAACAAATATCACTTGTTAACCTTGTGTTGTTAACACTCATCCTCACGTTGCAGTCTCAGGCTGAAACTGTCTTATTATGGTTTAGTAACACCATGAACAAAGCAAATCCTACGCTGGTGAAATGGCAACTTAATATGTTACCTGTAAAAATACGACCACGATTAATTACACTTTAGGAAGTAACTTAAAAAAAATTTACTATCGTTAGATCCATGACAGTTTCACCATGTCGTAACAACTTGTTTGTAGAGCGCAAAGATTTATATCAATTTCTGTTATTAGTCCAAGAAAAGTGCCTCCAAAATAATGACAAGCAAATTGTCAGTATCTCTCAAGAGATCGATTTAGTTGATCCTTTACTTGTATTGGATCGACTTACACAAGCAAATGAAATAAATTTTTACTTTGAGGACAGAGCTAAAGGAGAAGCGATCGCAGCAATTGATTCTGTAGCAAAATTACAGATTGATGGTGCAGATCGTTTTACTCAAGCTGAATATTTTATCAAATCTTGTCTAAAAAATATAATTAATTTTAGTAACGCTAATCAACCTTTTTCTGGGCCTCACTTTTTTTCTTATTTCAGCTTTTTTGATAAAAACGCCCAAGTGGATTATCCATTTCCATCTGCTACCATTTTTCTCCCACGTTGGCAAGTAGCTGTTAAAAATCAGCGTTGTATATTAGTAACAAATATAATTCTTAATGAAAATACAAATATTCAGAGGTTGTTGGAGAATGTGCAAAATAAAATTGAATTTATCCAATCTTTAGAATATTACTCTGCTAATATTGATTCTTTTTCAGCAAACTTATACAAAAAATCTGTCACAAATGCTACTCAGTTTAAACGCTCAGTAATATCTGTTTTGGAAAAAATTCGGTCTAGTCATTTAAGTAAGATTGTCTTAGCAGATATATTAGATGTAAAATCAAGCAACCGCTTTGACTTAGTTAAATCCCTAAATAATCTTAGGCAAATACATCCTAATTGTTATATTTTTTCTACAAGTAATGGTAAAGGACAAAACTTTATTGGGGCAAGTCCAGAAAGATTAATTAGTATTAATAATCGACAGTTAATTACAGATGCTTTGGCTGGTTCTGCACCACGAGGTAAAACCCCTGCTGAAGATGCGGCTAATGCCAATCGCTTACTCAATAGTGAAAAAGAAAAGCACGAACATTCGCTAGTACTTAATTTTATCACCCAACGCCTACGCCAACTAGGTTTGTCACCACAAATATTAGCACCACGACTGCGACAATTATCGAATATCCAGCATTTATGGACACCAATAAGTGCTGTAGTACCAGCCAACATCCACCCATTAAAGATTGTCGGACAATTGCATCCTACACCAGCCGTTGCAGGTGCAGCACGAGATGTTGCTTGCGCCGAAATTCGTCGTTATGAAAGCTTTGAGAGAGGTTTGTATGCTGCACCTCTAGGTTGGATAGATTCTGAAGGTAACTGTGAGTTTATTGTGGGAATTCGTTCAGCATTGATTGATGGCGATCGCGCGAGATTGTATGCTGGTGCTGGTATCGTTGCGGGTTCCGATCCTGACAAAGAGTTCGCAGAGGTACAGCTTAAGCTTCAGGCGTTACTGAAAGCATTAGTTTAAATAAAGTAATTAAAATGCGGAAATTATCGGGTAATTTCTACATTTTTACTCATTTGCTACTACTATTTTCGATGTGTTGACGCAAAACAGAATTGATGAGTGTTTTGTATTCGACACTTTGGGATTTAAACCAAGATATGACATCTGGATCGATCTGAATTAAGTTCCGTGCTTGATTTGCTGGTAATCTCAACATTGCCTTATCAAAAAACTCATCGTTTAACGGTGGAATATCAGAATAATCAATGTCGTCATCTGACATCGATTCCAATGCTTCCCAATTAGTATGTGATATATTGTTCAAATCGTTGGCGCTCATATCGATTTGCCTTTCGTGCTGAAATAATTCGGATGACATCACTTTGCCGTTCTGTCCAGATGACTATCGCTACGCCATTACCGAGAAAACCGATACCTAACCAGCGTTCTTCACCATAATCAAAACGGTTATCTAGCTCAATTAGCATCGTACTATCAAACATTTTAGGGACATCGGCAAAGTCAATTTTATGTTTACGAATGTTTTCGAGATTCTTCGCTTCATCCCATTCAAACTGCATGAAAGTTAAAATAAAACTAATTTGGCTGATATCTATTATCGCGCATTTATAGGAATAGAGACTGTTTTAAAACTCAAAGATACCCCAAACTCCCCTACAAATGCTGAAAGCATAGTTTAAAAATCCTTTCAACATTAAAAAATATTTAAAGATTTACTGCGATGAAAATAGAAGTAGTGAAAGTTACTCAACAAGAGAAATCAGTGCTGTGTAATTTAATGGAACTATATCAGTACGATCTGAGTGAGATAGAAGCTAAAGATGTAGATGCCTATGGCTTGTTTGGCTATCAATATCTTGATTACTATTGGACAGAATCTGAACGATACCCATTTCTAGTTAAAGTTGATCATAAACTGGCAGGGTTTGTACTTGTTAATCAGCACACCTATCTTTATCAAGATAACAATGCTATGTCTATTGCTGAGTTTTTTATCCTTAAAAGGTATCGAAATCAAGGTATTGGTGAACAGGTAGCAACTCAAATTTTTGACCAGTTTCCTGGTAATTGGGAGGTACGGCAGACTGCTTTTAACTTAAACGCACAAACTTTTTGGACTAAGGTAATTAGTCAATATACTAATGGAGCCTTTGACGAGGTTTTCTTAAATGATGATCGATGGCATGGCCCAATTAAAACTTTTAACAACTCAGATAAACAATTAACCTAAAAAATACACCGGATAAATCGGTGTATTTCTAGCGTTATTAAAACCCATATTTTTGAGAATACTTTACTCCAAATCCTGATGAGTAAAAGCTTTAGCATTCGCCCCGGTGTAAGTAGCTACAATATGTCCATCACCAGTCATTTGATATTTGTATGTCACCAATCCTTCTAAACCAACGGGGCCTCGGGGTGGCATTTGTTGTGTACTAATTCCTACTTCTGCACCGAAACCATAGCGGAAACCATCAGCAAAGCGGGTAGAACAATTGTGGAATATATTGGCTGAATTTACCAGTCCAAAGAAAGTTTCCACAGATGTTGAATCTTCAGTGATAATCGCGTCAGTATGACGAGAACCATATTCGTTAATATGTGCGATCGCAGCTTCTATCGAGTCTACAATTTTTATCGACAAAATAAAATCGCTGTATTCTGTTTCCCAATCTATCTCTGTTGCAGGTACGATATTAGGCAAAAGTTTTAAGGTGCGTTGATCGCCTCTTAATTCTACGTGGCGTTCTTGCAAAGCATCGGCGACTTTGGGTAAAAACTCCGTAGCAATTGAAGAGTGAACTAGCAAAGTTTCAATTGCATTACAAACAGCAGGGTATTGTGCTTTGGCATCGACGGTAATCGGAACTGCTTTAGAAATATCAGCAGCTTTATCTATATAAAGATGACAAATACCGTCGGCGTGACCTAATACAGGAATGCGAGTATTCTCTTGCACAAATCTGACAAAAGAATTAGAACCTCTAGGAATAATTAAATCTACATATTTATCTAACTTCAAAAGTTCTAGAGTTTCTTCTCTAGTTGTCAATAACTGTACTGCATCAGGGTTAACAGCAGTTTGAGATAATCCTTGTTTAATTGCCTTAACGATTGCTTCGCAAGAACGCACCGCTTCCTTTCCGCATTTGAGAATTACACCATTTCCCGATTTGATTGCCAAGGAAGCAATTTGAATCGCCGCTTCTGGACGTGCTTCAAAAATAATCCCCAAAACACCTAAAGGACAAGTAATTCGCTTGAGAATTAAACCAGTATCAAGTTCGCGGTGAATTTGGATTTTACCAATTGGATCTGCCAGCTTACCAACATCTTGGACTCCAGCGATCGCATCTCTTAATTTATGTTCATCCAACTGCAAGCGTTTATAAAGCGGTTTGGGAATCCCTTCAGCATCAGCAGTTTCACAGTCAGCGACATTTGCTTGTAAAATTTCATCTCTAGCCGATTCTAAGGCTTGCGCGATCGCAACAATTGCTTGATTTTTTGCCTCAGTCGAGAGAATCGCCAGCTTACTTGCGGCTTTGCGGGTTTTTTGAGCGATCGCAATTAGGGGAGAACTAATATCAAAAATAGTCATAGCAAAAATCTTTACTTTTTCTTCATCTTATCAATCTGAAGTTGATTATTGCTTCTCGTCTTCCCCCAATCGGGTGAACCATTTGGGTAATCAACAATTACCCTGATCGGGTGAGGCAAAAATTGGTTCAAAACATTTATTCTATGAATATGAAATACAGAGCGAGCAAAAGTAACAACTTCACTTCTATATAAATATTATAAGTATTATTACAGGCAATAGTTGAAAGCCTTAAAAATGATTTATGCGTACCATAGGCTAGAGAGACATCAGAATTTATGTTTCTCTAGCCTTTTTCTTAAGTAAATAATTTATACTGCCATTGTGTTAACTTTTGGTGTCCCTACATCTGGTAATGTTGTACCGCATCTAAATGGGAACCGCTACATTTATAGAGGCGCGAGTCCTTACGCCCCTACAATAGGATATTTTTTAACTGGAAGTCCGTAACGCCAATTTACTTACAGCTAGCTACGCATTTGCTACTACAACAATTCTATTTGCCACTAGAGCGATCGCATTTGCCACTACAACAATTCTATTTGCCACTAGAGCGATCGCATTTGCCACTACAACAATTCTATTTGCCACTAGAGCGATCGCATTTGCTACTACAACAATTATATTTGCCACTACAGCGATCGCATTTGCTACTACAACAATTATATTTGCCACTACAGCGATCGCATTTGCTACTACAACAATTATATTTGCCACTACAGCGATCGCATTTGGGAACTCCAGAAAATAAATTATCCAATTTCTGAACTTCACTAGGACTTTCTCTCTCCCTGCCCCCTGCCCCCTGCCCCCTGCCTTTAAAGCGGTGGGATATTTTTTTATTTGGAAGTCCCTTTGTTGATTGCGTTTATGCAAAAACAACTTACTGCTACATTAAACTTGTTCGCTACCTTTAACTAGGTTCGCCACTACTGTCAACAACTTATCTGGCTCGATTGGCTTAGATAAATGAACATGGAATCCAGCTTCCAGAGCCAGTGTGCGTTCTTCATCTCTCGCAAATGCCGTCAGTGCTACAGCCAGAATCTTATCCTCACGAAGGGCTTCTTGCGATCGCACTTGGCGAATCAGCGAATAACCATCCTCATCTGGCATTCCAATATCACTGATTAAAATATTTGGTCTTAATCGGCTCACCGCTTCCAAGGCTTCACCTACCGAGCTAACCGATGTTACGTGCGCTCCCGACTGTTCAAGGACAAAAGCAATTAACTCACGAGTATCGGTATTATCATCGACAAATAGTATCTGCAAGCCATCAAGCAGTAAGAGGTTATTGACTTTTTCTTCACCCTCTTTAATTAACTGCTCTGGTTGCGGTTCTATTAAAGGTAACAGCACTGTAAATGTTGCTCCTTTTCCTTCTCCTTCACTAAGTGGATAAACTTTGCCTGAGTGCATTTCTACTAAATGATGTACAATTGCCAGTCCTAGCCCCAAACCACCCTCTGCTCTAGTAGTTGTGCTATCAGCTTGACGGAAACGCTCAAATATGTGAGGTAGAAAGTCAGCACAAATTCCCTTACCTGTGTCAGAGACAGTTATCTTAGCATTTGAGTTTAACTGCTCTAGACACACTTCAACTCGGCCTCCACTAGGTGTGAACTTGACGGCGTTAGAGAGCAAATTCCAAACTACTTGCTGGAGGCGCTCTGCATCACCCATAACTTCACCTACTGAAGAATCAAGCTTAGACTCAATTTGAATCTCTTTAATCTCAGATGTGGGATATATAGCCTCAATCGCTGCGTTAATCACAATTGCCAGATTGACTTTACGGAGATTTAGACGAATTTTACCTTGGACAATCCGTGAAATATCCAAGATATCTTCAATCAGTTTGCTCTGAAGTTTTGCATTTCGCTCGATTGTTGCCAGTGCTTTAGAAGTAATCGCTTCATCGAACTTTCGACTGCGGATGATTTGAAGCCAACCCAGCATAGAGTTAAGAGGTGTACGAAGTTCGTGAGAGACGATCGCTAAAAATTCGTCTTTAAGTCGGTTTGCTTCTTGAGCTTGCCGATAAAGCTGGGCATTTTCAATGGCAGACGCTGCGCGTTGGGCAAGTTCTTCAGCCATTGCTAGGTCTACAGTCGTGTAATAGCGTTCTAATTGTGTAGAAGCAAATACAATTGTCCCTAGATTGCGTTCACGCACTACTAATGGCACAATCATATAAGACTTAACTTCTAGTAAATTAAGATATTCTTCGTTCCAAGCCTTTCTCTGTGACGCAGACTCAAGAATGTTTGTAACCAATTCTGGCTTACCAGTCCGTAGAACTTTCGCTAGTCCATAATCAGCATCAACCAAAATTGGATAGTGTTCTCGGAGTTCTCGGATTAGTGCTTCTTGCTGCGGTTTAGATGCAGCGATGACTGGGTTACTAAAAGCTATGGAATTATTTTCAACGACATCTACAATACACCAGTCGGCCAGAGTCGGCACTGCTAATTGAGCGACGCTCGTTAGAGTATTGCGGTAGTCTAAAGAAGATGCTAAGACACGACTTGCTTCAGCCAAAAAATTAGAACGCTTCTCTGCGGCTTCGGCTGCAATCCGGGCGGCTTGTTCGCGGGCAAATAACTGTTCGCGCTCGAATTCTAAGTGTTTACGCTTGCTAATATCGCGCATTAGCCAGCGCAGAGCAACTGGTTTACCTTTCTCGTTACGGACGGTAACTACTGTCAAAGCAACATCAAAACAAAGTTTTTCCCGTGGCTGTAAACCCACTTCCCATTCTCCACCCCGATCGAGACGCTGCAACTGAGTTAAATAATTAAAAAAAGCTTTACGATCTGAGTGGGCAATAAAACGAACTAACGGTTTCCGAATCAAAAATCGCTGTGAGATATTGAGTAAGATTGTACTGGCATGGTTCGCTTCCAGGATAGTGCCATAAATATCAGTTACCAAATAACCATCGGGTGCAAAATCAAATAATTCTTGATAGCGCTGACGCTCCTTCTCTACTGCTAATCGTGTTGCTTGTAGTTCTTCGGAGGCGATTTTCATCTCCTCTAAAGCAATTTGAAGTTCTTCAAAAGCTTCTTTCGTTAGCTCTTGTTGCGAGTGCCGCTCACTTACATTACTTTGCAATAATCCTGTCACCCGTGAGCGCAATGTCTCTATTTGTTGACTAAAATGGTCTACATTCATATTGCTCACTTTGCTAATACTAAGAAGCGCAGTTGAGAGGTAGCAGTAATATCAAGCAAATGTAAGTTCAACTGTACGCTAAAAGCCGATCTCAAAACTATTGCTCAAAAGATAGAGGTTTGTCTTGCAAACACGAGTTCTACAAAGTGAATTCAACCCAATGTAGTGGTCTAATCCTCTCACTACAATGGTAAAATAAGGGATTAATAAATAAATCTACCTAGAGTTCTGTACAAATAAAAGCATAATAGGTAGATTTAAGCAAAATTTTTTCTAGCTTCAGGGGGGTCTGATGCTTACTGAAAAGGGGAAAAGGGGAAGGGGGAAGGGGTAAAGGAAAAAAAGAATAAAATTTCCACACGGTATAGAGCAAGTATTTTGAAATATGGAAAATATTAGAAAAAGATTTTTCAGACACGTAGTGCAATAAAAATCAGTGTCCATATTTGAAACCCCTGCTTTAAAGTCACTGGAACCCTTTCCCCTTCCCCTTTCCCCCTTTCCCCTTCTTCATAGCAGTAGTCTCAGGACAACAGCCCAAATTATCCTGTAGGATTTTACGTTATTTGTGATATTTGATCTGGGGTGGGCATGATAAATATACCTTGCATATACCCCTAAGATGATTTTGATGATAAATGCGATCGCTACTAGATTTCGCCAACTTATAGCTGGAAGGAAAAGCCCGATTGGTTATTTTGACAGAAATAACCGCAAAAACAAAACCAGACGTTCCCTAGTTTTGTGTACCTGCCTAGCATTGGTAGGTGGAATTCTGGCATTTTTGTTAATCGCATCCCCAGGACTAGCCCAAAAGCCGGAACCCCAACAATCTCCACAACTCCAACAACCGTTATTAGTAGCCACACGAGTTATACCGCCCTTTGTGCTATCAAACAAAGGCGATCTATCGGGATTTAGTATCGACCTCTGGCGCAGCATCGCTACCCAAATAGGTATAGAGTCTAAATTTATTGAATATTCGAGTGTACCAGAATTGATTTCTGCGATTAAAGACAACAAAGCCAACTTAGGGATTGCAGCCATATCAATTACAGCCGAACGCCAGCAAAATTTTGATTTCTCATTACCCATTCTTGCTGGGGGGCTGCAAATTATGGTAAGAAACCCAGAAAGCAACAACAGTACCTTTCCAAATCTTTTGCAATTGTTTTTCTCTGCTAATCTGTTGCAGGTAATAGGCGTTGCCCTAATCCTAATTGTCGTAGCAGCCCACATTATCTGGTTATCTGAGCGCAATCACAAAGATGGGATGATTCCCAAATCGTACTTTCCTGGCATTTTCAAAGCCTGTTGGTGGTCAGCCGCTACATTAGCAACCCAAGCTGATGAAATGCCCAAAGGAGTACTAGGAAGGCTAGTAGGTATTGTCTGGATGTTTATTGGAGTACTTTTTGCCGCCTATTTTACAGCTAGTGCTACTACCTCATTGACAGTACAACAGCTTCAGGGCGATATCAGGAGTATAGACGATTTACCCGGCAAGGTAGTCGCCACAACTGCGGGTAGTACAGCAGCAGCATACTTGCGAGAACATCGTATTTCAGTTCTAGAAGTTACTAAGCTTCAGGAAGCTTACAATGCTTTGCAAAGAAAAAAAGCTGATGCTGTGGTGTTTGATGCACCTGTACTTCTCTACTATGCTGCCAACGAAGGTAAAGGAAAGGTACAGATTGTTGGCAGTATCTTACGTGAAGAAAGCTACGGAATCATTCTGCCTAACAACAGTCCCTACCGCAAACCAATTAATCAAGCCCTGCTAAATCTCAGAGAAAACGGCACTTATCAATCGTTATACGATAAGTGGTTTTCTCCTAAAGAATCTTGAGCAAGTTGGGCTTTTGCTTGTTGCCACAATTTTTCTAACTCATCCAAACTGTAATCAGAAAGGGGGCGATCGACAACTGCCTCCATTTTTTCTAATCGCTGCACAAATCGCTGATTAGTGCCTTGCAAACCGACGCTGGGATCGAGATTATGCCAACGCGCTAGTTGAATAACCGCAAAGAGTAAATCGCCTAATTCTGCTTGTTGTCGTTCGGGTGTTTCTTCAGCTAAAGCCTGTTGAAATTCTCCTAACTCTTCATGAAATTTATCCCAAACGCCCTGAATATTTTCCCATTCAAACCCAATAGCCGCAGCCTTTTGAGAAATCTTCATTGCTGCTGTCAATGGGGGAAGAGTACGCCCATAACGACCGAGTTTAGCACTAAGTTTTTGCGCCTCTGGAGATGCTTCACCTTTTTCCTTCGCTTTAATTTGTTCCCAATTTTGCCGCACCTCATCCACACTAGCTACCGACACATCACCAAACACATGAGGATGACGGCGAATCAACTTTTGGGAAATCCCCTGAGTTATTTCTTTAAGAGAAAATTGCCCAGATTCGCTAGCGATTTGGGCTTGTAATACTACCTGTAATAATAAATCGCCTAATTCTTCTGCGATCGCACTTTTATCTCCACTTTTAATTGCATCCACCACCTCATAAGCTTCCTCAATCACATAAGGAGTCAGCGTTTCGGCAGTTTGCGCCAAATCCCACGGACAACCCCCATCAGGCGATCGCAATTTTGCTACTACCTCAATCAATTCTTGCAACGCCGCTAAAGTATCAGTATGCTTTTGATTTTGATATTCCATAACGAATAAAAACTTTGCCTTGTCTGCACTTTAACAACTATAAACCAGGGGTAATTTTGAGCGAGCATGACTGCTCACCCTATCTATACAACTACTTTATTTCGGTCTTCGGCGAGGGGAAGTAGAATTGGGTGGACAAGTACAGTTAGAATTATTTCCTCTATTTGTAGATGCAGAGTTAGCTTTAGGTGCGATCGCTCCAATATTAGTAAGAGTTATTTGTTTCGGAGCCGTTGAACTTGGGCCATCCCATAGTCCAAAACCTACGTCTAAAGCAGTTAATTCAGTAACTTGTGCTGGTATTTCAAAAACGAAGCTAACTTTTGTAGGAATACTAGGAGCAAAGTTGATATTAACATAATATTTATTACTGGAACCTCCAGCAATTACTTCGTATGTAGCATATACAGTACCAGAAGTATCGATTGCATTTGTCAACGGTTTGTAAGTGTCAACAGCCCCAAATAGGATTTTTGGACGTGTAGTACCTAAATTTGTCACTAAAACATCACAAGTTACAGTAGTGCTTTTAGTTCTATAGCAACCACGAAATTCAAATTTCAGGTTACTGTCTTCATCAACAGATTGAGACACTAAAGTTTTCCCTTGTGATTTCTGTGTCATAGATTGGCATAAAGGAACAGCCATAGCACTCGAAGCTACTGTCCCCACAATCAAGCTAGATATAGCCGCTACTTTAGTCAGCGATCGCGCATTGAACATCATCTAGTTTACTACCTGTATTACTCAACAAAAGTCAGGCTGTAATTAGCCACTACAAATAATGTATCTTTTTTTGAGCATACTTACTTATTTTCAACTAGTTGGCATCAGGTGATACTTGCGTGAGTTTCCAGCAAAACTACTGTTTTGTACGGCTTTTACTAGTTTTTGGTCTAGAACGACTACCACGGATTGTAACTTTACGCTTCTTCATGCGACTAGGAAGCAACCCCCGAACCCCTTGTTTTTGAAAGCGCTTGTATGCCGAACCACTCCAATCGCTGAGAGAATGACTCATTGCACCAAGTTCCAACCCCAAAAACAGGGCAATACATTCAGTATTGTAATTTACGAGCGATCGCCCCACAGTTTGTCCCAAGTCTTGCCAAGTAAAACTTAGATTCCATAACCTTTGGGCGATCGCCAAAACAAAAATTGCCAAAATTGCTAGCAAACACCCTAAATAAAGTATCCGCAGGATCGTGCCAATAATCGGCCCGTGGGATAAAAAAGAACGATGCCGTAGACTTTTTTGATAAGGTAGCCAAATCCAACGCAAGAAACCCCAGCGTTGAAATTGTATAGAGTAAATATCCAAATCAGGGCCAAACATCAGCCCTCCAAATAGAAACCCGCCTGCAACCAACAAAGTTACATTGCTACTGCGAGTTTGCCACAAAGTAATACCTGCCACGAACGGCAGAGCATACATAGTAATACGATCGTGCGTCCGACCAGAGGGCATTCTAATTCCTGTTAGCGATCGCGGGGCGTTTAGCCCGTGCTGAATAACTGAATACTGAGCCAGTATAAGAGAAAAAAAGATTTTCCCAAACCTACTAGCGCAACGCGAAATAGTCTGCTATATTAGTTAAGGATTGGTGAAAGGGCGGTTAGCTCAGTTGGTAGAGCGCCTGCCTTACAAGCAGGATGTCATCAGTTCGAGTCTGGTACTGCCCACTAACTAAAAAAGGCTAGAGACAAGTTAAATGTTGTCTCTAGCCTTTTTTAAATGCGTTCAAAAGTTGTCAGTTGTTCATTATAAAAACAACTGACACACTAATTTAAGTTAATTTAATGCTGGTTCAGGGTTAGATGAATTTGTCTGATTTTGAGCTAAAGGTTTCCAGTAGCTGGCAATTAAGGCAACTATCAACCACCAGAGAGTATTAACTTCAGGACGATACCAGACAGTATCTACAGTACCGTGAGCTAACATACCCAACAAAATAGCGATCGCTCCAATTAACCAAAATCCTTCTGTACTTCTGAGTTGTCGCAATCGTCGCACTTGTAAAAGTGCCGTGTTAAATGTGACAATTATCAGCCATAGAAAACAAGCTAAACCAACAAAGCCAGTTTCTACAGTCACTTCAAACAAAATCGAATAAGCACTCAAAGCAGTGTAACGAGGACGTTGGTAGAGCGGATAAACTTTATTAAAAGAGTTGTGGCCAGGGCCAATGCCAAAAATCGGGCGATCGCGAATCATCTCAAAGACAGCATCCCACACATTTCGGCGGAAATTATTACTGCTATCTTTGCGATCGGCAAAAATACTCAACACCCGAACCTGCACTGGTTCTACAAATATCACTGCTAGCAGTAATATCCCGATTAAACCTCCCAAGACAATCGGCAGCGCCCAAGTACGCCAAAAAGGAGGCATTTCCACACTTTTCCAATAAACTAGCAATGCCATCACTACCAAAACTGCTACCACTAGTCCAATCCAACCGCCACGACTAAAGGTTAGGATCAAGCAGGCGGTATTGACAATTAGCATTGTTAATGCTAAAGCTTTTTTCAGCCAGCTTTGCCATGCAAAAATTGCCACTAAGCTAAAAATTACTGCTGGTAAGAGGTATCCAGCCAATAAGTTGGGATTTCCTAAATAACTGTAGACCCTTGTAGTCTTAGACAGAGGAGATTCAGGATCGACCCAAGTTGCCAGTGCTGTGGCTCCAAAAAACCATTGCCGCAATCCATAAACACTGACAATTAACGATACGTGCAGATAAAGAACGATAATCCAAGACCGGAGGCGAGGCGACCTTAATACCCTGGCACAAAGGGCAAATAATAGCAAATATAAGGTCAAGGTTCCCAAGTCGTTAACTGCCGCCTTTTTTACTGGTGATAATGCTGTTGCGATTAGAGCAATTCCCCAGTAAAGCAATACCAGCAGGTGAATGGGAGTGACTGACGAGACATTTGCTGGTGTGGCTTCATCAGATAAAGTCAACAACAGCCAAAATCCCACACAAGCCACCAACAAAAAACCTACCAACGTACTCGAAGCAAAGGGCGCAAGGGCATATATTAAGCTGAGTAAAGCCGCTGCGATCGCATCTCCCCACTGCATTAATATGCTGGTTTGCCGCCAAGAACTTAAGAGTCCGACCAGATAACGATGTACGTAACTGGTAGCAAGATAGTCTTTGAGCGGTAAAGATGATAAAGTAAATCGTTGCCAGACTAAATTCATAAAAAACATTGCGATCGATTAGCCTGCCGACGCAGAACTTGGAATTGATCATAATGCCTATGGCCATAAAAAGGTAATAACAGAAATTGAACATCGCGTGATGGCGCTCTTATTCTTAGCCATCAGCAACTACCTTTAATTCAGCCAATATTAAATTAAGATAGCCCTTCATATACTTAGTTCTCAACAAACAATAGTAGTCCGCTTTGATTTCTAAAATTTGTGTAGGTACGTAAGAGGCAATAGGTAAAAGGCAACAAAATCAAATATGAGTCCTAAAGTAAGTCAGCTTTAAAAAATCAAGCTATGTGACGAAATGTAAAATTAGCGAATAGCTAAGAAATTGGTTATTCCATAGTTTTTACGAAACTAAATATACATAGGTTTTATCGTGCCGACTTACTTAATTAGATGAAAATACCTCTTTCCCAATCCCCAATCCCCAATCCCCAAGATTAGACATCGCTAATTCCTTGTGAGGTCGTCGCCAGTTGCAGTGGCAAAGAAAGCACATAACGATATCCTGATTCTGGTGAACCTTGAATCAAAATTTGTCCTCCGTGCAACTCTGCCAGTTGACAACTTAGCAATAGACCCAAGCTTTCACGAGAAAGACTTCCATTTGATTTAGCTAAACTTATACCTGAACTAGCAGCAAAGAAATTTGAATGAGAATCACTCAAGTTTTTTGAATTGTCCACTGCTACTGATGAAGTATCTACTTGCTTCTGGCTTTCTGTATAAGAATTGTAAGTTGCTACTTCACCTGTCAACTCTAGCAGCGACAAAGAATTGAGGCGGAAGTACGGATCAACCTCAGTTATGCCATCCCCCAACCAAGGATGCGAAACCCAAATAGTAATATTGAGTGTATCTTCCTTGTACGAGACATGAATGCGAACAATGCTACCTGTTGCCGAAAGTTGAATCACACTGAAAACCAAGTGATAAAGGATTTGCCGCACCTTGTCTTTATCTAAAGGCCAAATGCGATTGCGTCCTGGTTCTATAGAGAGGCGAATATCTTGCTCACGGCGATTAGCAACTTCTTCTAAGGTATTAATAGCTTGTTGGCATAGCATTTCAATATCCACAGGAGCGAGATTTAGCACAGTTGAATTGTCATTCATAGCTCCTAGTTCGGTAATTTCGTTTACTAGGGAAAGTAAGTATCGACCACTGTGTTGGATAATTTCCAAATATTCTCTCTGCTTAGTCGTCAAAGGCCCATAAATCTCACGTCCTAAAACACCAGCCATACCGAGTACAGATGTTAAAGGCGTGCGTAACTCCTGAGTTAGCTGACCCAAAAGTTCCAACTGAAGTTGCTTGGTAGAAACAGAGTTGCTATCTTTTGCGGGTGTGGCGATTTTAATCTCAGGGTTACGTTCATCATTGAGTGAAAATATAGGAGGTATCGCGGGAGTACTTGATTCGAGTTTCCCTTGCAAGAGCCGATTCCGCTCAAATTCGCTCATGCTCCAACGAGCTATGATTTGTAAAAACTCAATGTCTCTGGTTGTGAAATTGCGCGGCACTAAATCCATTACCGCCAATGCACCCAAACAATTTCCCTCAGCATCAATCAGTGGCGCTCCTAAGTAAGCACGAATAGCATAATCCTGCACCAACTTGCTGCTAGCAAGCACTGGATCTGTAAGTTTATGCGTATCATTAATTACAAATATTTGAAGACTCTCTACTACCTGAGTACAGAACGATTCCCTGCGTGACAGTTGGCGGCTTTGTGCCAAATGATTCATTAATCCTAGCCTAGATAAGCCTACCGATGACTTGAACCAGTGACGCTCTTGATCCACAAATCCCAATATGGAAATTGGTGCTTCCAAAAAGTGGGCAGCAGTCTGCGTGGCTTCTTCAAAAACCGGAATTGTTTCTGGTTGCCGCAAACCTAAATCGGACAAAGCTTTGAGGCGTTGTTGTTCTCTTGATTCATGAGAATCCCAACCATCCTTTAGGGCAAATAATTTGTTTTCAGGCTCTACCATTGCCACTGCTACCTTAATAATTTCTCGATACCGTAATTGATCTAATCCCTATTTCTAGGTTATCAATTGCTATTTTTAAGCATTCCCTAATTTTGCCTCTGACAAACAAATTTGGGGCAAAAATTTTTATCCCTTACATTAACTCGGCGATGCGGTATCCACAAGTTACTTGTTACTAGTGCTGAATATTCTTTACTTAGCACTGGTGTAGTCTTTATTGCTTGGGATTTTACAGGCTGACTGCGTTAGATTTCGATTCAGCCAGGGTAACCTAATGCTAAGGATACAATACAAAGGGGTTGCAATACTTGTCGGTTAAAGGGAAAAGGAGAAGGGTAAAAGGGAAATAAAAAACCTTTAACCTTTACCCTTTAACCTTTTCCCCAAATCCAATTCCGAGTTAAAAATGCTTTACCCGAGCAGTATTGAAAGGGGTTGTTATTCTTTATGTACAGAAGGAAAAATTCTCACTAGCATATTCAAAGTGGATTTACTTACAAAAAATGAATACGTGTGATTTTTATAGCAAAAATTACTTATAGTAGCTAGCACCAATGGCTGACAATCCTAGATAGTTTATAGAAGTCTCGATTCAATAGATTGAACCTATTACAATTTCATCCTGAAAATTGTGTAGGATTTTTTATTTTTCCATCTGAGGAAATATTTTTTGAGGACAACTAGTAATGAATAAAATGGCTATTAGAGTTCCTTTTGTAGACCTGAAGTTACTGCACGAACCAATTCAAACGCAATTACAAAATGCAATCCAATCTGTATTGGAACAGGGAGATTTTATTTTAGGGCAAGCACTGTCAGATTTTGAAGCAGCATTTGCGGCAGTATCGGGGGCAGCTTATGGGGTTGGTGTTGCATCAGGAACAGATGCGATCGCTCTGGGATTGCAAGCGTGTAATATTGGTGCTGGTGATGAAGTAATTTTACCAGCAAACACTTTTATCGCTACCTTAATTGGGGTTATACGCGCTGGCGCGAAGCCAATTTTGGTAGATTGCGATCCCCAAACAGCTTTAATTGATTTAGAGACCGCAGCAAAGGCAATTACACCTCAAACTAAAGCAATTATCCCTGTACATCTCTATGGTCAAATGGTATCGCCACGCGAACTAATAAATTTTGCCGATACCTACAAACTACTCATTTTTGAAGATGCCGCCCAAGCGCACCTCGCTCAAAGGGATGGATATTATGCTGGTTCAGTAGGAATCGCAGCAGCTTTTAGTTTCTATCCCAGCAAAAATTTGGGAGCATTTGGGGATGGGGGAATGTTGCTGACACGAGATGCAGATGTAGCCCAGAAGATGGTGCGCTTGCGAAATTATGGTGCATCGCAAAAGTATTTTCATACTGAACCAGGTACAAATAGCCGCTTGGATACTTTACAAGCAGCAATTTTGCAGCAAAAATTACCACATTTGCCACAGTGGAATCGCGATCGCTTGACTATTGCCCAGCAGTATGATTCAGAACTAGCACCCTTGGCAAATACTGGGATTATCCCAATACAAAACCAAAGTGATACAGGACACGTCTATCATCTTTATGTCATTAAAATTGATGATTCTTGCCCTATAGAACGCCAGCAACTCCAGGAAAAACTCACAACAGTAGGAATTCAGACTGGTATTCACTACCCAATTCCTTGTCATCTCCAACCGGCATTGACCAACTTAGGCTATCAGCCTGGAGATTTTCCCCAAGCCGAAAAACTGTCACAGCAAATATTATCATTACCGATGTATCCTGGATTGAGCAGTAGCCAAGTAAAAGAAGTTGTAGCTGCGATCGCTCATGCAGTTTCAACAACTTATAAAGTAGATGAAACCTCCACTGCTGATCTGGGCAGCGTGGTAGCCTGAACAAGAGGCAGGGGGCAGGGGGCAGGGGGAGAAGAATTAACAACTAATGACCAATGACCAATGACCAATGACCAATGAAATGACCAATAAAAATTATGGCACTCCAGCAACAGGTTAAAAACAGAAGCGCCTCAGACTTATTAAATCTAGCTATTATAGGTGTTTTGCTGCTGCTTTATGCGCCTATATTGCTACACTGGTTAGATGGTTGGCTGAACAAAAATATCAGTACAGAACACGAATATTTCAGCCACGGGATTATTGGTTTACCATTTGCCGCTTATCTGGTCTGGATGAACCGGAAAAAGTGGAAACGTTTACCAGATAAAATGCATCCTTTGAGCGCTGTTTTATTGTTACTAGGGTCAGTGTTTTATCTTAGTGGTGTTACGGAGTGGGTTAACCTTTCCTTACCCGTTATCCTAGCAGGATTATGCTTGTGGTTTAAAGGAATAGCAGGTTTGCGATCGCAAGGATTCCCCCTGCTACTAGTATTTTTGGCAACCCCAACAGCAATGCCCTATCTCATTGCTCCCTATACCTTGCCTCTCCAAAGCTTCATTGCTGGTACGGCAGGTTTCATACTGAATCAATTTGGTATGGACGTAACCGTAGATGAAATAAATCTCTACGTAGGAGGACGCATTGTAGAAGTTGCCCCCTATTGTGCAGGGCTAAAAATGTTGTTCACAACTCTCTACGTTGGCTTGATGCTGCTTTATTGGACAGATGCTTTGTCTTCACGGCGTACAACTATATCGTTTTTAGCTCTTGCTGCGATCGTTAGTACTACTGCCAATATCATTCGTAATACTTTACTGACTTTCTTTCATGGCACAGGTCAAGAAGGGGCTTTTAAATGGCTGCATGAAGGTTGGGGTGGCGATCTTTACTCGGCTTGTATGCTGGTGTCATTAGTGCCCTTACTAAATTGGATTAATAACTATTTTTCAGCATCTCCAGAAACCGAGCAAGAAGCAGAAAGTTAGAAACATTGGGAATTGGGCATTGGGAATTGGGAATTGGTTTTCCCCCTGCCCCCTGCTCCCTGCCCCCTGCCCCCTGCTCCCTACCCCATGCTCCCTGCCCCATGCCCCTTAATCTATTCATAAATATTACTGAACTCATGGTGTGATTTTATGAAGTAAAATTTTGCCTAATTATTACAAATTTTTACTGATGATTTCCTTCTTTAAGTTTTTCAAGGAAAACCAATTGAGTCAGGTAGCGGCACTTTTGTTATTGCTACTACTGTTAGCAATAGGAGGAGTTCCTGGATACCTGACAGGAAAGTGGCAATGGAAACAGCCACCACCTGTTACCACCCTCAACGAATTAAAACAGATTCGTAACACTGGGTTAGCCCTTCCTGGTTGGCAAACTATTGAACAAGTAGAACAGCCAATTGGTGAACATAAATGGTCTTTGCAGGTAATGAAAAAAGAAGGTTCCGAATCCCAGGCAATCCTGCTTTTACTGCCGCAAAATGGGCCTATGGATCAACCAGAGGTAGAGTGGACAGATGTTAACGGCTGGGGAAGGTCACGCTGGGGAAAGTGGGATATAGCGCAATCTCGTTCTGCTGAATTTACTGTTAAACCGCCTGCAAAGTTGGTTTCTAATGTTGTAACTAAAGTAACAGCTAGGTTTTTTCGCGCCGCCACACCACAGCAAACCTTCGCAGTCTTGCAATGGTATGCAATGCCAGATGGCGGAAATCCATCACCATTCCACTGGTTCTTCGCGGATCAATTAGCCCAGTGGCGCAAGCAACGCATTCCTTGGGTGGGCGTGAGCATTCTGATTCCAATAGAACCTCTAGGGCAGGTAGAAACATCTTGGCCTTTAGCCCAGTCTATAGGGGAAACAGTACAAGGTGTGTTGATGGCAGGCCCTTTGTAAAGTCTGTTACATTGCGTTCGTGCAGAAATTCATCATGAGTATCTCTATAATTGCATTCAGGTTGAAACTCAGCTAAAAATGTTAGGAATATAAAATTATACCAATTATAAAGTTGTCTAAAACAAGGGATTTTGCCTTTGTCTTACCGTAGCTTCAGAAAGAATTGGTATTAGAATTTAAATGTAGCAAAATTCTTCTCTTTTTCTTGGCAAACACTTGCAGATATAAGAGATATGTAGGACATTTGTAGAGTAAAATAACCACTCGGCGCGACTAATTTCTATATCAGTATTTTCTGCACTAATGTTCATAGATTCTAGTTCTTATATGCGTGGATTCAGCGCCCTGTGTTTTGTCGGTCTTCAAGTAGGAGTTTTCTTAACAACACCTATCCAACTTGTTGTTGCCCAGCCTTTTCCACCTCAAGGACAATCACCAAGGCAAGCCCCCTCACCTGTACCAGGTACTGAGTTTGTACCTCCAGGTGCAAATGACCAAATTTCTCCCCAACTTAGCCGCTACCTCTTGGGCCCGGGAGATGTCGTTGGTGTTGTACTTCAGCGCCCTCCTGGCCCATACCGCTTAGGAATAGGAGATGGAATTAACGTTTCGGTTCAGCGCTTTCCAGATTTGAGTTTTCAAGCTTTAATCAACCCAGAAGGTAACATTGTGGTGCCGCTACTGGGAACGGTGTCATTACAAGGTTTAACATTAGAAGAAGCTCAAGAAAAAATTCGCTTGGGTTTAAATCGTTATGTGGTTGATCCGGTAATAGTTTTAGCCTTAGCAACACAGCGTCAAGATTTGAGCTTTCAAGCTGTAATTAGTCCAGAAGGTACTATTGTAGTGCCGCAAGTGGGAACGGTGTCATTACAAGGTTTAACATTAGAAGAAGCTCAAGAAAAAATTCGCTTGGGTTTAACTCGCCTTTTGCCAGATCCAATCGTAGTAGTATCTTTGGCAGGGGCGCGACCAGTTCAAGTTACCATTAGTGGAGAAATATTTCGGCCAGGAATTTATCCAATTAATTCACCAACACCCCGTGTTGCTGATGCCTTGCTAGTATCTGGTGGTTCAACCTTGAATGCAGACCTGCGACAAATACAAGTACGCCGCAAGTTGATTGATGGTTCTGTGATTTCACAAACTATTGATTTATATGCAGCATTGCAAAATGGCGGTTCAATCCCTAATTTACGCTTACAAGACGGAGATGCAATACTCATCCCCCGTCGTGAAGTTGGTAATGATGATGGTTATGACCGCAATTTAGTAGCACGTTCATCCTTAGCTACACCACAGATTAGAGTTCGGGTTTTAAACTACGCTGCGGGAGGTCTTTCCGTTCAAGCTCTGCCTAACGGTAGTACATTTGTAGATGCTTTGGGAGGGGTAAATCTCGATACTGCTAATCTTCGAGATATTGCCCTGGTTCGGTTTGATCCCGAACAAGGTAAAGCTGTTACCCAGAAACTTGATGCTAAAAAAGCTCTAGGAGGCGATGCATCTCAAAATGTGGCGCTTCAAGATAATGATGTTCTTATTGTTGGTCGGAACCTCATCGGTAGAATTACTAATTTCTTGACTACTATTACCCAACCCTTTTTCAATGTCCAATCTTTTCTCCGATTTTTTGACAACTTCGGTGGTGGGTCAAATTAGTAACTATAAAAGAAGGATGCAAGCTGGAAATAGTTTGGAGTGGAGGAAGCCACATATCCAAGTTTTTCTTAATTCATTAAAATATTGAAGATATTAATTGAGATATACAGTAGGAAGTTAATAGCACCCTTGCCTTGTATCAAAACCACTATCTTTAGTTTGGTGCTTCCTAAATTTTTAATTTTTAATTTTTAATTGGAGCGAAGCGACCATGACCCCACCAATTGTTAAGCGCTATCTTATTGCTTTTGAAAAATACAAGTGGATTGGACTAGCTAGTTTTGGTTTAGTTGTTGTGGGGTCAACGGTGGTGGCTATGCAGCCAGAGCCACCTACTAACTACATAGCATCTGCTGCACTAACCTATGCGGGGCCACCAGTTTCTTTCTCAACAACTGGTAGTCAAATCCAACAACAAGGAAAGGAACTAAATGAAGATGTTTTATTATCAAACCAGATAATTGCGACAGTGGCACAGAAAGTAAATGTTAAACCGAAACAACTCGGTACAAGTATTGTGCTTACTTTACCTAAAAAAAATGCCAGGACTGGAGAATTTGAAACGAGTATTTTTGACCTGAAATATGTAGATAGTGACCCCAAACGAGCCATAGAAGTATTGTCAGAATTGATGCAATTAATGATTAAGTTGAGTAGTGACATCAATACTGGGCGATTACAAGCAATTATTCAAAAGATTAACGATCGCTTACCGCAGGCTAAACGGGAATTGCAAATCGCTGAAAAGAAATTGGAACAGTACGATCGCATTGAGCGAACAGCAATATTGGCAGCAGAGAATGGCAGCTTGTTAAGCGCCATTACTGCCAGCCAAAATCTACAACGGCAAATGCAATTAACTATTTCTGGGGTTGATGGTCAAGTTCGCAGTTTACAAAATAAGTTAGGCTTAACAGTGGGACAAGCTTATGTTTCTTCTGCTTTAAGTGCCGATCCAATTATTGGGAACTTACGAGCGCAAATTTATCAAAGTGAAGCACAAATTGCTGTACTCAAAAAAGATTTGCGGCCAGGACACCCAACGATGATTCAGTTGCAGCGTCAGAAACAAGCGGCTGAAGAATTGCTGCGACAACGAGCATCTGAGGTACTAGGTGGCGATGGAGTGGCGGCTCCGCTTCAGGGTAGCGTTGCAGGTATTCGCACCCAAAGTAGCTTAGATCCTGCCCGCCAGCAATTAGCAAACCAAATGGTGTCTTTGCAAACTCAACGAGAAACACTACAACAACAGCTAGTTCAAGAAATCCAACAAGAAGCACGACTACGGCAAGAGTATTCTCTGATACCCAATAAACAATTAGAGCGATCGCGTTTAGAACAAGAGGTTGGACTCAAAAAAGCCATCTATGACCAAATGCAGGTGAAGCTAACCGATGCTAAAACCGCAGAGGCAGAAACTACCAGCAGCCTTAGCATTGCCAGACGGCCTACAGCTGCTCCCGACATCAAACCCCCTAAGAGTGTACCTATTACCCTGGCTGTGGGCGGTTTCTTAGGTATGTTAATTGGTGGTGGGGTAATATTTTTACTGGGATCGCTGGAAGGGACTTTCAAAACCAGAGAGGATATCCGCGAAAGCCTCAAGCAACGGGAAGTGGCAGTGTTGGGAGAATTGCCTTTAATGCCAGTTGATGATTTGCCTCAAGAAGCACTGCCAGCAATACTTTACGCAGATTCTCCTTATTTAGAATTTTATGAGAAGTTCCGCAGTAATCTGCGCCGAATTGGTGGTAAAAATTTAAAAGTGGTGTTGATTACTAGCACCAGTAGCCTAGAGGGTAAGACGGCAAGTGCTTATAATTTGGGTATAGCTTCTGCCCGGGCTGGCAAAAGAACCTTGATTATCGAAACAGATTTGCGATCGCCTTCCCGTTGTACATCTCTGAATGTCATTCCTGACCCCGAAGCCACAATTGAACCCCTACGTTATTACGCTAACTTAAGTGAATGTATCCGTTTAGTTCCTGATGTAGAAAATTTATACATTCTTCCTAGCCCTGGGCCTGTCCGCCAATCTGCTGCTATTCTTGAATCTAGCGAAATGCGCCGATTGATAGAAGATGTGCGCGAACGTTTCGATTTAGTTATATTGGATACTAGCTCTTTAAGTATATCTAATGATCCTTTACTAATCCAACCCTACAGCGATGGAATCGTATTAGTGGCGCGACCACACTATACAGAAGAAAATATGCTAGGTGAAGCGATCGATCAATTAGTGGAAGCTGAACTGGGGTTATTGGGAGCAATTATCAATGGTGCTGATATTGTTGTTTCTGTACCTGAACCAATTACAGAAGAGCCAACATTTATATCTGAGGCAGAAGAATCTGAAGGGGTTTCGGCGAGTGCCCATAAAAACTAATAATTTCCTTAATAGGAAATTCCAACGCTTCGCTTTCCCATAGATGGGTAAGCAGACGATACGCAGAAGTTTAACAACGAAAAAATCATTCGCTATGAATTTAGAAAATGCTGTATTTAGTCCTGCCTAAATAAGCCAAACAGGGGAGCAAGAATTACCCCAAAAACAAAACCACCAATGTGTGCCCAATAAGCAACTCCACCACTTTGCACAGTCATGTGAGCGGCTGTTTGCAGGCTAGCAAGACCAGATATCACGTTCTGCACAAAGAAAAGTCCAATTATAAATAGTGCTGGAATTCTGATTGTGGTGATAAAAATCCCTAAAAAAACTAAGGTCATTACTCTTGCGTGTGGAAAGCGGATAATATACGCACCTAAAACCCCAGAAATTGCGCCACTTGCTCCCAAAGAAGGAATCTCAGAATTCATCCCAATAAACCATTGGCACAAGGCAGCTAAAGCACCACATACCAAATAAAAAATCAGATATTTGGCATGACCTAATCGATCTTCGATATTGTTGCCAAAAACCCAGAGAAACAACATATTCGAGATTAAGTGCCACCAACCGCCGTGTAAAAATTGTGATGTAAATAATGTTATCCACTCTCCACTCAAATTGGTGGTTAACTCTTGAGGTACTACCGCATACTCACTTAAAAACTGACTCAATTGTGCATTTGACAGACTCACCTCGTGAATAAAAACTACAATATTCATGCCAATTAACCCGTAGGTTAAATACGGGGTGATTCGCGTCGGATTTTCGTCGTAGAGGGGAAACACAAGTGTTTTTCCTAAATTATTGGCTAATTGCAATATAACTTGTAAGGCTAGCAGTTGCGAAGCTTAAGCAATTTCACCTCTAAAATTAATTATTCTGATCGAAAGTCCCAACAATAAATCACTGATACCAAGATTCTTCCTGTGATTTATCGTTAAACAAACCCAACAATGGGCCGAGAATTGCCCCAAAGATAAAGCCGCCAGCATGTGCCCAATAAGCAATACCACCGCTTTCCATACCGATGTTAGTAGGTGTTTCGAGACTAGCTAGCCCGTAGAAGGCTTGTTCGAGAAACCAAAATCCTAAAAAGAAATATGCCGGAACACGGAAAGTCGGGAAGAAAATCCCTAAAGGCACTATGCCAAGAACTTCAGCGTTGGGAAAGCGGAGAATGTATGCTCCGAGAATGCCTGCGATCGCACCACTTGCACCCAAAGATGGAATACTAGAATCTTGAGCAAAGAACCACTGTGTTAATGATGCCAAAACACCACAAGTTAAATAAAACAGCAAATATTTGGCATGGCCTAACTTATCTTCAACGTTGTTACCAAAAATCCAGAGAAACAGCATATTGCCAGCTAAGTGCAAGAAACCGCCGTGCAAAAATTGTGAGGTAATCAAAGTTGCCCACTCTGGAACTGGTTGATGTACGGAGATACCACCAAAGCTTAAGGTGAGTTCTCGTGGAACTACAGCCGCAAGGTGCAAAAATCCATTTAATGCTTGTGGGGGAAGACTAGCTTCATAAAGAAAAGCGAGGACGTTGGCAGCAATGAGTCCATAAGTTACATAAGGCGTGATTTTTGTCGGATTATTATCTCTAATGGGAACCACGGGCGTTTTTTCCTGATTTTAAGACAGCAATATCACAATACTGAATAATGCAAGTAGTTTCTTCTACCTCGTGGATGGATTTGGCTTTGTAATTAGCACTTGTATTAATGAGGCAGCGATTATGTGATAAACGTACACTTAGAGTACACTGCTGCTTGACCGCAAAACTTATCGTACTCGTCTAGAAGATTCCAGAGAATGCCATCTTGGATCTCAAAGCGTTTACCAGTGCTGGTGATCCGCACACCAGAAAAATAGCTAAAGCCTTTAGTTGCTGCTTCTGATAATAAGCGATCGCGTTCTTCCTGAACTACCTCTTCAGCTGATTTCCGGGAAGGCATTTTAGTAAAGTCTTCCCAGGAAAGCTCCCATAGTTCTAGCGCTTTGCGATTACCATAGTTAAAAATTGGATCGCACTCAGTGCCGTGAGAAACTAAAGCAAAGGGCGCTTCAAATAGCGCTTGTGCTGTTTCAAGTGGTGAACCATTGACATCCAGTAAAGAATTTCCTGTCCAATGCTGAAAACTATTTATTAGGTATTGGCTGTGGAGAATAATTGCTTCTTGCTGCCAAGGAAACTCAATCACACTAGTCATGGCAAAGTTAAATATAACGCCAAGCATTTAGTATGACAAAAATTGACTTATTTTAGGGATTGACGAGTTCAAACAAGGCTGAAAATATTCTATTTTATTTATGTATCCTAGTTAGGAAAACCTATGTTTTTTTCAAACTCTCTAGAAAATCAACTCCAGCGCTGGAACGAAACCATTCGCAATCAGCCGAAAAATCCCAATGCTTACATTCGTCGAGGCATGGTTAACTTTCAGCTTGCCAAAATTGATGAATCTATTCAAGATTTTGACATGGCAGAACAATTGGATGCCCGGATTAAACCCTACCTCTGGCAACGAGGATTATCCTATTATTATGCAGAAAGATTTGCTGAGGGCGCTGAACAATTTGAAATAGATTTGACAGTGAATGCTCAAGATGTAGAAGAGACAGTATGGCGATATCTCTGCATAGCTCGTTTGTTAGGTGTTGAAGAGGCACGTCATTCTTTACTCACTGTGAAAAATGATCCACGACGGATCATGCAGCGCTTATATGATTTGTATGCGGGAGATTGTACACCAGATGATGTTTTAACTGTAGGTCAATCAGAAGGGATAAAGGGAAATTTTTACAGTCATCTTTACTTGGGATTATATTACGAAGTTGAGAAGAATGTTGATATAGCTCAGGAATATATAGTTAAAGCTGTTGATAATTATAAAATTGATGATTATATGTGGTACTTAGCGCAGGTACACAAGAAGTTACGAGGATGAGCTAAGGTTTCCTGAGATAAACTACCAGTGTTTACAGGTTGGTACAACTATTTCTCCGTTCATTAAAGACAATAAATTCTCGGTTCATCTGTTTGTCAAGGTAGAAACGTAGAATATTCTCAACATCAACCGTATGTTGGAGTGCATTGTTAGGCTGGCAAATGCTAATCTCAGCTATACGCTTTTGCGGTAAGATTTTATCGTTGAACTGAGAGTTAAGTTATTGTGATACCTGAAAATGCTGCTACCGCTATCATAAATGCAACTCCAATAGCATGTAAACGAATTAATAAAATGTCCCGTGTCCTTCTGAAAACCCGAGGAGGTAGAAGAGGGAGCGGCATGGGTTCTCTTTTAGAAGCTCTTTGGGGATTCTACACTAACCAAGTTTTATTAAAAGTTGATCCTGAATCATACGCCTATGAATTAGGATGGTTCTCCGATCATGGTTATAACGATTTCGCTTGTGTTTTGAAAGATACTGAATGGAATTCAGATACACGTTTTGGTGAGTTATTACGGATTGAGGCAAAATCAATGAATGTTCTAGCTGATGAATCTAAGGGACACTTTGATGAATTGATTGATAGACTTGGCAATGAAGATTTATTGCTCATTCTTATTTGGACTTGGGAGACAGTAAATACAGCTATTTCCCAACAGGTCTACCCACATATTCTTGATTATTTTATTGGCAAAGCTCAATCAGTAGCTTTTCTTCGAGATGCTCTACATTTAGCTCGTGGTGGTTCCTTTGTAGACAGAAATTCTTGTCCTGATGGTTGCGCTCCTGTAATTTGTAAACATCACGGTGAACCACTCAATGCAAATGGAACACGAGAAAGGCTTTCAGGGCCAAATTCATGTCGTGCTGCAAACGTCTCCTACGCAGCAAATTTTGGTGGTTTAGTTCGGATGATCAAAACAGATTCAGATTCCGCAAGACAAGAATTTCGGAGAATTCGAGCTTCTGATGATGCAGTGCATAACTATATCTCGTTTATCCATAGAAATTATCCTGATGAGGAAGTCAATCAATATTTAGCAAAGGATTGGAAAATCCTTGCACATAATTTAGGAATACAAACAGTAGGTTTGCCCAAAAAAGAAATCATCAATTTAATCAAAAAAAGATCCTCTAACTATCGAGATCAACTTAGATTAATTTCATAACTTTTATAGCAAAATCTCAGAAGGTTTTTCACCATGCTCAAGAGCATGAACAACGGTATCTACGATTTTCTGAGGAAGCTCAGATAGCTCAATTGATAACTTACGCCGATATAAATTCTTATGAATTAAAAATTTTTCGTAATCTTGCTGTATTTCAATGGGAGGTAAAGGTATTTCTATTTCTAGTAAATCTTGAACTTGAATGCGAGGAAGTGCAGAGCCAGTTTGCAAATTTTGCACATACTGTTGAACATATTGTGATGCAAGTGTAGCCCTTAAAAAATTTGGTAAAACCTTATCCAAGTTAGGCATTAGAATATAAAACTCGCCGGAACAAATTCCGCTCGAAGCAGGCTCTTCCGCCAAATAAACCTTGTTCAGATAAGGTCTAAGTCTACCGTAAAGAATATCTCCCTTCTGAAAAACTTTTGACCTGGAACGGATCTCTCTTCCGTATTTTGGACGAAAATCAATTAAATCGCCAGTCAAAGATTGTATATTTTCAAGTCCTACATAATTTAAAAGCTTATCTGGATTAACTTGAGGATTTAGTGTTTCCTTACGCTCAGTCACAATTTCTTGAAGGGATACTAGCTGAAATATGCTATTAGATAGATTAGTTCCTTGATTACAAAAAAACTCCACTTTCCAACAAGATTTTTGCTGAAACTCAGCTATTGAAGCTGCTCCAATCCACATCATTTACCACCCTTTTTTTGAAATAAAATGCTGAAACTCTTCGACGATTTTGTCAAATTCTGAAGTATCTTTTATACGTCCAGCAGCATCATAACCAATATTATCAATCCGAGACAAGAAAATAGAGTAATTTTGCTCTCGTTTATCTTCTTTACGCCACTTACGAGCAAAAATAATACTTGTTTTAATATTTGCCCCAAAAGGAGAAAAAGTTTCAATGGGAAGGCTTATGATCGCACGTATTTTGGTTTCTTCTTGAAGCCAATCTCGCACATATTTAGAACTTCGATTGGCGAGAATTCCATCAGGTAAAATAATACCAATTCGTCCACCTAGTCTTAAAAATTTAATACTCCTCTCAATGCCTAATACTTCTAGAGGACAAGTTTTTCTCCCCTTAGCAAAATGAGATTCACCTATTTGTGAAATAGCATCTGATCCAAGTAATGAACCAAAGGGCGGATTAGTCAAAATTAGATCAAATGAATTTGATTGTAGATCGGGATAGTTTGAAAATTCTAATAGAGCATCTGTACACCTGATATTACTATGTCCATCACCTTGAAGACGCATATCAGTCATCGCAATGCGAACCATTCGATCGCTCTTCTCAATACCATGTAGCTTGCCAAATGCAAATTCATGCAATAGTTTTTCTACTCCAAACTGATTTTGGTCTCTTACAAACTGTAAACAAGCTGTCAAAAAGTGTGCTGAGCCACAAAATGGATCAAGAATTAGTTCAGAAAGCTGAGGACGGGCTATGTCGACCATGAACCGTACTACTGGAGCAGGTGTAAAGTATTGCCCCATACCTGCACGGATGACAGGATTAATAACTTTTTGAAATGCACGCCCTTTGACATCTGTATCGGAATGGCTGATGTCATAGTTTTGAAGAACTTCTATAACTTTGACCAATGCTGGGCTAGAAAGACGTAATTTTGTATTAAATACTCCACGCGAACGTTTGTAAGCGGGAATTTTAAGGCTGAAGACCCTTGTATCATATTCAGTTGCTTCAAAATACAAAGCTCTTATAACTGCTGCAAACTCCTCGGTTGAACCATATAAAAACTTTTGCAAACGATATGCCTCATCTACCTTTGTCATCTCCTCATCATATAACTTTACATATAGAATCTTACATACTTCATCAAGCGCTTCATCTGCATGAAAGCCGTCAATATCTCTGATATGACTATGAATTTCAAATAAAACGTTCTCAACATGTTCTGACAATATTGACAATTTATTCTGAGTATCAATACTGCCAATAGCTATATTTAGCTTTAAATTAGATGAGGACTCTGGCTCAGAGTAAGCTTCAATATCAACAATGTATTCACATTTGTCACTATCAAATCGACGGCGTAAAAATTTAGTCCCTTGCTCTGTTCCATCAGTTACGATTCCTAGCCCAGCAAAATTGCTTTTTGTAAGAATTGAAACTAGGCTATTTTCCGCCTTTGTTAATTCGGTTTCTTCACTGATAGAAACCCATAGGAAAGGTTCTCGACTGATTGTTAATAAGCAGATTCCAAAAAAGTCTTCAACAGTTAAGTCCAAATTTTTAGAATCAACCAGACTAATTCGATTTCCTAACCAATTAGTTGGATAGTTATAGCTTTCAAGAAGTTCTCGGAGTATCCACTGGCGTTTAGATTGTTGAGAGTGGCTTTGAACCCTTAGACAAGTTTCTTCAAGCAGCCAATCATCGGGACGTATCAGGTAAAAGCTTCTGAGACGCGGCATCATCGTATAACTTTAAAGAGCGGCGGACAGCTACGCTTGCTTACGTAACCAGCATAAGTATTATGCAAGCTTGACAATATGTCAATCAATTTATGACTGGGTGTCAAAATATTTTGCAATACGATATTCTAGCCATCCTCATCACTCATCTATTTAATTATCGGTGGCTTCAGTTTCAAACTGCACTTAGCGGTACAAATAGACGTAGGCGTAGTCTCTTGTAGACATTGCTATTTTCATATCCACCGAATTGCTACCCTTACCAATTTTATCCCGCAGGTGCTTTCTGGCGATCGCCTCAGCCAGTTCAACCTTGTGTATAACTGTTCTTAATCTTAGGAAGTAAGCCTTCTAAATCTGCCTTCCAATGTGCATTTCAACCTCAAACTGTAGATTCGTAGGCGTGTCTATCTATGTTATCACTCATCTATTCAATTATCGGTGGTTTCGGTTTCAAATTGCACTTGGCGGTATAAAGGGGCGATCGCAATTTCTACATCCACCGATTCTAGCCGCAATATATCGCCCAAATTATACTCCGACAACACCCATTTTCCCTGTTCGTTGCGCCGAAATACTTCCACACCAGGTTGAGCTACTTGTACTAAGACATATTCTTGTAAGGTTGGAGATTGGCGATATTTAGCAAACTTTTTCCCCCTATCGGCTGCTTCTGTTGAAGGTGATAACACTTCGATAATTAAGCAGGGAAATTGTATTAATTGTGGATTGGTATCTCGCTCGTCGCAAGTCACCACTACATCTGGATAAAAATACTTTTGCCCCGGTTCTACCTGCACCTTTACATCTACAATGTATACTTCACAGGAGCGATCCGCTAGGGAATCGTCTAGAAGCTTAAAGAAATTTGCAGAAATCCGATTATGGTTGCGTGTGGCACCACTCATCATCACAACTTCGCCATCCCAATACTCGTAGCGTTCCTCTTGCGTAGGTTCCCAAATCAGATATTCTTCTGCACTCATCAAAATGTTGTCAGGTAAAGCAACCATCGATGCGATCTCTTAATGATTTACTTTTTTAGGATAGCCAAAAAAGGTCATTATCTTGATTGCTACCTTGACCCAGCACTAACGTTCCAGCATTTTATTCCGTAGGTGTTTAATGCGATCGTGTGTAAGAATCGCTATTATAGGCGGTTATGCTTGTTAGAAGTGGCATCTACTTTTCAGATGTGCAGCAAATTAAGTGATCGCCTCCTAGATTTTTCGCAATAATTCCCGAATAGCGATCGCACAATCACCAAAAGCTAAAGGTGAAATTGTCACATCCTCTGCAAGTATGCTCTCGCTATGATAGCCATCTGGACTAGGGAGACGATACATATACAATTTACGTCCATTGACATCTAAAATCCAGTACTCAATAATCCCTGACTTAGAGTATGCGATCGCTTTGACTTCGCGATCGTACTTGAGACTGGAATCAGCTATTTCAATCAGTAAAAATACTTCGGAAGCATTGGGATGATGATCCTCATAATCTAATGGATTCAGCTTCACCACTGAAATATCTGGCTCTGGTTCCGAGTAATCGTCAAGTTGCACGGGTGACTGGATTCTTAATAAAATCTTGTCACCCAAACGTTGACGTAATAACCTTTCTGTGCGGGTAATCGCTGATTCGTGAGCAGTTCCTTTTGCTGACATTCTGATGATTTGTCCCGCGATTAATTCTAAGCGTTCTTCAGGATGAAAAATCCCCGTTTCCGCCATTTTGTGATATTCCTGAACACTAATTAGGCGAATATTGGTCAGCATAATATTTACGTTAACGTCCCAGCATTTTATCCCGCAGATGCTTAATGCGATCGCGCAATTTAACCGCCTCTTCAAATTCCAGTTTCTTCGCCGCCTCTTTCATCTGTGCTTCTAACAGAGTAATCAACCCTGGAATCTGTTCTAATGGCAGTTCATCTATATGTTCATCTACAACTTTCAAGTCTGTTGCATTCAACCGCCGAGATACATCTAAAAAAGACAAAATCGCATTACTTGATTTTTTTACAATCTGTTGTGGTGTAATCCCATGCAGTCGATTATGTGCCGTTTGGATACCACGCCGCCTGTCTGTTTCATCAATGGCTTTAATCATGCTACCTGTCAGGTTATCGGCATACAAAATTGCTTGTCCCTGAACGTGACGCGCGGCTCTACCAATAGTTTGAATTAAGGAACGCTCGGTTCTCAAGAAGCCTTCTTTATCTGCATCCATAATTGCTACTAAGGAAACTTCGGGTAAATCCAAACCTTCCCGCAGCAAATTCACACCAACTAATACATCAAATGTACCATCGCGTAAGTTCTGCAAAATCTCAATGCGCTCAATTGAATTAATCTCGGAATGTAAATACCGTACCCTTATACTATGGTCTTGCAAATATTCAGTTAAATCTTCTGCCATGCGTTTGGTTAATGTGGTAACTAACACTCGTTCATGGCGATCGGCTCTATCTTTAATTTCTCCCAATAAATCATCAATTTGTCCTTCTGTGGGACGTACAGAAATTTCTGGATCGACCACCCCAGTTGGTCGAATTACTTGCTCAACTACGTGATCTTCAGAAACTTCTATTTCCCAATTTCCCGGAGTTGCGGAAACAAAAATACACTGATTCACCTTTTGCCAAAATTCTTCAGCTTTTAATGGACGGTTATCAGCAGCGCTAGGAAGTCGAAATCCATGTTCAATTAAAACTTTTTTTCTCGCTTGATCGCCGTTATACATCCCACGGATTTGTGGCACGGTAACGTGAGATTCATCGATAACTAATAGCCAATCTTTGGGAAAATAATCAATTAAACATTCTGGTGCTTCTCCAGCTTGTCTTCCTGCTAGGTGACGGGAATAGTTTTCAACGCCGTTGCAATAACCTACCTCGCGGAGCATTTCTAAGTCATAGCGTGTACGTTGATCTATGCGTTGCGCTTCTAATAGTTTCCCAGCTTGTTCTAAATCTAGTTTTTGCTGTTTTAACTCGGCTGCAATGTCATTACAAGCTACTTCTAACCGTTCTTCTGGGGTGACGAAGTGACGCGCGGGGTAGACATTCACCGCTTCCAAACTTTTGAGGATTTCACCTGTTACAGGATCGATATAGCGAATTGCGTCAATTTCATCACCAAAGAATTCGACACGAATAATTCGGTCTTCATAAGCTGGGCCAATTTCTAAGACATCACCACGGACACGAAATTTTCCCCGACCCATTTCTATGTCGTTGCGGCTATATTGAACATTTGCCAAATCCCGTAAAATTTGGCGTTGATTTACTTCCATACCAATCTGAAGGGGGATGGCAGCTTTGAGATATTCTGCTGGCATTCCTAAACCGTAGATGCAACTGATGGAAGCAACGACAATGACATCACGGCGTTCAAAAAGCGATCGCGTCGCTGAATGCCGCAACATATCTATTTCATCATTAATTGCTGCCGTTTTTTCAATATAAGTATCGGTAACGGGAATATACGCTTCTGGCTGATAATAATCGTAGTAGCTGACGAAATACTCGACTGCGTTGTTAGGAAAGAAATCTCGCAACTCGTTACAAAGCTGGGCCGCCAGGGTTTTGTTATGCGCCAAAACTAAAGTAGGCTTGCCAATTTTCTCAATAACTGCTGCTACCGAAAATGTCTTACCAGTTCCTGTGGCTCCTAGTAAAGTTTGGTAACGGTTGCCTGATTGGATACTAGCAGTTAATTGTGCGATCGCTTGTGGTTGATCGCCTGTGGGACTAAAGGGAGCTTGAAGACAAAATTCTGTCATACAGTTTTGCTGGAAATACCCGATCTCATGGTGACGATTTCGCCCTGTATCTATTCTAGCTGGCTTATTAAACTAAATAAATGGTAATAATTTTTTACAAAACTTATTAATTAAAGTTTACTTATATATCAGTTTTAAAGATACTTATATCTATGTGAGGTTTTTTAAGGTTAAACTCTAAAGATATATGGGAAAAAATTTCATCTTTCCTTAATTATTGTAAAATTCAATTAACAAACCAGAGGTCTTCGTTTATGACTATTAGCAACGCTGGCAAAGCAACCAGTTCTCGGCAAAAGTATGCCAAGTCTACAGAGGAAGTTGAAAATCAACAAGACCAGAGCTTGAATGCTGAGAAAGTTGAGGAAGTTACTGAACTGCCAGTGGGGGCTTCTGGGACACTAGCTATTTCTGGAATTCGTCCCATAGGCGCTAGCGACTTAGAAGTTGCTGAACACCTTTCAATTTCTGGGGTGCGTCCTGTTAGCACCAGTACATTAGAAGTAGTTGAAACCTATAATGCAATGGGTATTCGTCCAATTGGCGCTAACACATTTCAAGTTGTTGAAAGTATAAATCTCTCTGGGATTCGTCCAGTTGCCTCAAGTTCATTGGCAATTACTGAAAGTTATTCCACCTTCGGCAATCGTCCGATAGCACCAAATGATATTGACAATTCTGAAAGCCTGATGGGTTTTCTAGACTAAAAAACAAATATCCTCATAACTTTATTAACCCAGTTTCATAGAGAAACTGGGTTTTTAGTTAAAGAGTCAAAAGTATAAATGACAGTATTTACACTTCTTCTATGTCTTTTAGCATAGGTAACTAAACTGTTCTTACTTTATTTTATATTCAATCAACACCCAGAATGCTTGCTACAAATAGTTTCCTGAATTTTTAATTTTTAATTTTTAATTTTTAATTATTTAATATGTCTTGTGGTGGAAGGCTGTAGTAAAAACTTTAAGCTACCTTGTAAAAGTAATCACAAGAAGAGATTTTATTTCAAAGTTAGTCTATAGCTTTGAAGTAAGTTTTTCATTAAATAAGGAGTTCAAAATGAGTATAGAAGATCGCGCAAAGGCAGCTGCTAAAAATGTTGAAGGTAAAGCTCAAGAAGCATTAGGCAATATCACTGGAGATCCAGAAGATAAAGCTAAAGGTAAAGCAAAGCAAGCTGAAAGTGAAGTACGTCATGGAATTGAAGACGTAAAAGATAATGTCAAGAAAAACATTGACTAGCAATCCATATTTTTTGCAGAAAATCTAGGGATATGAATGGGGTGGATTCCATTTCTGCAAAAATCTCTGAATTGTTCGAAATTCAATGGCATAAACCTTTCTGATGTTCTTAGCAAACATTGAAAGAGAAAGGTTTAGCGGAATTTGCAAAACTTTTATAGAGACGTAATAAATTACGTCTCTGTATCACATAATCAATTTCTAAAAATAAAACAATAATATTGTATGAATTCCAATCTTATAAATGCAAGTAAATAATTTTGAGCTTGGAGGATGAGTAAGAGATTAGGTGGGTATTACCCACCTTTATTTTTGCTTATTAAAATCAGCCAAATATTGATCGCTCAACGGCAATGTTTTCAATGGGACTAACTGCCGCAACTTTGCCCTGAAAATTATTCAAAATATCAGAAAGTTATAGTAATATACCACAGGGATTAACTATCTTCAGCTACATCTGATTGTCAACACCCTTAAATTTACAATCGATAAGAATATACCGTGAGTCTAAATCTTTATTTCCTCCGTCACGGACAAACAGAATGCAGTCGCAATAATTCCTTTTGCGGTTCCATAGACTCAGAACTTACGCCAGAAGGCTTGCTTATGGCAAAGGCTTTTGCTGACGCATATAGTTCTATGGATTGGACAGCAATATTTTGTAGTCCAATGCGGCGAACTGTATTGACAGCAAAACCTTTGTGTGAAGCAATAAAGATAGAACCACAACTCAGAGATGGTTTAAAGGAAATCAATTATGGTGAGTGGGAAGGAAGAACGCCAGAAGTAATTAGCCGTGAATATCATGATGATTATATTCGCTGGTCAGCAGATCCGGCTTGGAATGCTCCTACTGGTGGAGAAATGGCTGTGACAATTGCTTCTCGTGCGTTGCAGGTAATTGAAGAAATTAAACAAAATTATAGTAGTGGGAATGTTTTAGTTGTTTCACACAAAGCAACTATCAGAATTATTCTGTGTAGTGTACTGGGGATTGATGTGGGACGCTTCCGTTTTCGTTTGGGATGTCCTGTTGCTTCGGTGAGTATTGTAGAATTTAGCTCACATGGGCCACTGTTAAAGGTTTTGGCAGACCATAGTCATTTGGATAGCCGTTTGCGAAATTTACCTGGGACATGAGGGAGTTAGGAGAGACGCGATTAATCGCGTCTGTACAATATTATTTTTACCATTACTCTGACTGGCTATCTGGCTCAGTGTATTTGCAGAGAACATTTATTCCAATTTTGATAATGTATAACACGACAATTGTGGCGATCGCACCATCAATTGGTATTCCATGCACTGCTGCAACGGCAACCAGGGAGCCAATGATGCTGTTGAGCAGAGAAGAACTACCAGGATTCTTGGTGTATTCTTTGATTGTGCCCCGTAAACCATCATCACCACAGATTTCCGCGCGGATTTCGTCGAGAGTCAGTTGCAAAATAGATTTTTTGCCCCGACTATAATCTGTTGTGCCGACTTTCTCTTGCCAGAGTGCATCAAAACTCGCTTCTAGATTGCCGTTGTGTTGTTGTAGGGTAGTAAGTGCATGTTGCGCTGGGGTGTCGTTTGGCAGAAGTTGTTGAAGTTCTTGGATTTCGACAGGGGTTAATTGGGCATTCATATATATTTGACTTAAATATTTATTGAGTATTTGTTAGTTCCTGAATCAATTCTTCAGGTGTGATAATTCTGGGGGTAGCAACTGGAAAATCTCTAGGGTTGCGAGTAATAATAGCATCTAAGTGATTGAGTACTGCACTGCTGTATTGAATAGCGTCTTCAAAATCTCTAAAGTTAGCAGTTAATGCCATGTTGATTGTGGTACTGTCTACTGTTGCGACTTGACAGAAGGTTACAATTCTATTTAAAAGGGATAGAGCAGATGCTCGACCTTTATCTTTCCGAATGATGTAGTAGAGGTCACTAAAAGTAGAAGCAGAAAGATAACCTTCTATTTGTTTTTGATAAATAAATGAGAATACTTGTATAGTATTGCTGTAAAAGGGATGGCGTTCAAGAGCAAAATCCAAAATTATATTAGTGTCTAGTAAGACTCTCACAGATTATGTTTCTCCCTCAAATATTCCCATTTGGCTTGGTCGGGGTCAAAATCTGAAGGAGTCGGCTCTGTACTTTCCAACCACTCTTTCAAAATGGGTATAGAGCATTCCACTATTCTTTTTTGCTTTTCAGGCTGGGACTGAATTTGATTTTCTCTAGAACTTTCCAAGGATGGAACTGGCTTCAAAATAATTACTTCTACCGTCCCAGGAGCAATATTTAGAGGTTCGTCAATAATTAAGTTACCGGATTCATCAATTGTGGCGTTGAGCTTGTAGGCTTGCATATTGATTTTCCTCATCTATATATTATTAAATAATATTTTAGGCAATTTCACAGATTATGTTTCTCTTTTAAAGCTTCCCATCTAGCTTGGTCTGGGTCAAAATCAGAAGGTGTAGGTTGTGTTTTTTCAAACCAGCCTTGCAAAGCTTTGATTTTTGTTTGTCTTTTCGGCTTCTCTGGCTGTGACTCAAAGGATGGAACTGGCTGCAAAATAGTACCTGAATCAACGATCGCAGTTAGAAGTGAATGTCTTGTAGTCACCAACATTACAACATTAAGTCTTAACGCTATAACATTAAGGCTTAACGCTATAACCTTAAGTCTTAACCTTATAACCTTAAGGCTTAACGTTACAACATTAAGGCTTAACCTTATAACCTTAAGGCTTAACGCTACAACATTAAGGCTTAAGGTTACGACATTAAGGCTTAAGGTTACAACTTTTTGACAAAAGCTTATGCGATCGCTCTTTAGGGTAGTGCGGTTTGTGCGATCGCTTGTAATACTTTAAGCAAAACTTATTTCAGGTGCTGCGAGATCCCCGACTTCTTCAAGAAGTCGGGGATCTGAATCAAACTAGCTCATCTCGCGCTGCCCAAATTGCCTCGCGTAGCTCTCCAGCGCACTCTTCACCCGTCGCCTCGTGCCAAATAACTTGAAATTGGCTTTCTCCTAACTGCTGGAGCATACGCCCTAAATCATTGATATAATAACCAATCGAATCTTGAATATGCTGTAAACCAATGGCTAACCCACGAATGTAAATTTGCAAAGCCTCAGCGTAATTTTCTTGAGCTTCTAAAACCTTTCCCCATTGACTTAATGTTACTGAAGCTTTAAGCCAATCACAGAATTGTTCAAAAACTCCCCAGGCTTTTTGATAATAGTTAATTGCCACATCAAACTGCATCTGCTCTTGGGCTACTCTGCCTAGTAGATGATAATCATCCGCAGCACTATATAAATCCCTAGCATCTTCAAAAATATTCAGCGCCTTGTTGTAGTAATCAACAGCCACATCAAACTGCCTCTGCTCTTGGGCTATCCTACCCAATTGATGATAATGATCCGCAGCACTGTACAAATCTCCGACATCTTCTTTTATCTTCAGTGCCTTTTTATAGTAATCAACAGCCACATCAAACTGCATCTGCTCTTGGGCTACCATGCCCAATTGATGATAGTTACTAGCAGCAGTATACAAATCCCCTGCATCTTCAAAAATCTTCAGTGCTTTTTTGTAGTAGTCAACAGCCACATCAAACTGCCTCTGCTCTTGAGCTATCACACCCAGGTTATGATAGTCACGAGCAGCACTGTACAAATCCCCGACATCTTCCTTAATCTTCAGTGCCTTTTTGTAGTAATCAACAGCCACATCAAACTGCCTCTGCTGTTGGGCAACTACACCCAGGTTATGATAGCTACTAGCAGCACTGTACAAATCCTCGGCATCTTCAAAAATCTTCAGCGCCTTTTTGTAGTAATCAACAGCCACATCAAACTGCCTCTGACCTTGGGCTACTACACCCAGTTGCTGATAGTCATGAGCAGCCATATACAAATCCCCAGCATCTTCAAAAACCTTCAGTGCCTTGTTGTAATAATCAACAGCCACATCAAACTGTCTCTGTTCTTGGGCTATCCTACCCAATTGATGATATGCACCAGCGGCATTGTATGAATTCCCGGTATCTTTAAAAATCTCCAGTGCCTTATGGTGGTAATCAACGGCCATATCAAACTGCCTCTGCTTTTGAGTAAGACAGCCAAAATTCTGATTAATTGTAGCAATTTTGCCATTTACTGAGGAATCGTTTACAGCTATCAGTTCATCCAGAATTTCCTGATAAATTTTCCTCGCTTCCTCCAAATCAAAGTTTTCAGCGGCTTCTTTTGCATCCACACTCCGCAGATACATCCAGAAATCCAAAGCATCTTGACCCTTTGCTTTTGCATCTGCTAAGTGAATGCCTATTTGGTTTAGCGCCCGTTGTCGCACTGATTTAAATTCGGGTTTGCGCCCTAAGCGCTCATACACATTTGCCAAGGCTCGCAGAATCGATTCTGCATAAGCCCATTTCTGTTGCTGTTCACTAAGGCGCAAGTTTTGCAACAGATTTGGTTCTTCCACTTGCAGCACAAAATTTGCCAGTTCTGCATTGCTGATGAGTTCTTTTTCATAGTGAGTAGCTAAATTAGCGTAGAAAATCAGTAACTTTTTTTCGAGTTCATTAATTGCCTCCTGGGAAGCCATTGTGTTTAACTGCTGACGCAAATACCAAGGTAGTAGTGGGTGAACTTTGTGAATAGTCTCACCCAAATATTGCAAAATACCTGCGGCAGCGGCTTCATTGAGAATTCTTATCCAATCAGGTTTTTGCAAGTTCTCTCCAAACACCGCTTGATAAGCTTGTCCAAATTCATTATCAGGACTTTGTGAAAACTGATACAGCCAATGTGCATCAACCCGATCGCAAAACAACCCCAAAAATGGTAAATGTCGTCGTGTACGTTCCGACAACTTGGCAAAAGAATAATCCAACGACACAGTAAGAGATTTTTCTCTACCTTCTTCCTCTTGTCCCTTAAAAGTATCCAACCCCCGCCGCAACGCCTCAATTAACTGCACGGGTGTCTGCATTTTTAAATGCGGCAACACCACCCGCAAAGACAACGGATGTCCCCCCAACAATTTCAACAATTCCAAATACTCTGCTGCTAAGTTTTTTCTCTCCACACCCACCGTTTGCAAAATCTTCGCGGCTAATTCTTGGGCATCCGTTTGAGACAACCCCCGCAAATTGATTAAACTATACCCACAATCTAACCAAGGTTCTTCGCGGCGACTGGTAATTAATACCCAAGATTTACCACCCCGCAATTCCTTAAGAAACTGCTTCAGCTTATTTCTCTCTTCCCCACTCAATAATGGTTCATTCCCCGTAGGGAAACCGTTGACAGGTTCAAAGTTATCCCAAATCAACAAACAAGGATGAGTTTGCAGATATTGCCGCACCACATCCTCTTGCTTATCTGGCATCATTTGGGAAAATCTCTCACCTCCTAACGCCCTACCAATTTGGTTAATTACCTGACTCAACCCCGCACCCTGTTCAAAGGAGGTGAAGAACATACCGCCTGTACGTCCTTGAGTGTCATCTAACCATCGGGCGAAACCTGCGGCTAACTCAGTTTTACCAACGCCGCCCATTCCCTGCACCAAAACCAGATGATTTTGCCGAAATGCTCTCTCTAAACGCAAAATCTCATAATCTCGCCCAATAAAACCATAAGCACTTTCATCAGGTAAACCTACAGCTTTGCTGCTTTCTGAAGTGTTGTCTGTTTGCGCCATCAAATCGGCAAAACTGGGTACGGTCTTTTTAGGAACAAAAGGCGTGTAGGGTTCTTGCTGATACAACACCGGCACAAGCCAATCTTGTAAAGGTAAATTTCCTTTGGGACTGGGGCGCATTTTGTCAATAGACATGGACTTACGCCCTGCTGCAACTGCTGTGGCGATACACTCTCCCCTGACTAATTCCCCATACAACCGCCCAATAAAGTGTTCTGCACCTTTGGCGTAAACTGAATACGCCATCGCTACCACACCCTTAGCCCCCAATTTCACCAACTGTCCCGCCACAGAAGAAAAAGCTTCTTCGCCTACTTGTCCAGACTTGCAAGCATTCAGCACAAAAATTGGCACACGGCAATCTGTTAAATATTGGGCAATTTCCCTAGCGCTGACAGCTTGCTCATTTCCCTGTTCGTCCTCAAAGACTAAAACTCCCTGTGTCTCGCTGTCAAAATTTCCATGTCCATCAAAATGGACGATATGATAAAAACCCTTATTCGCTTGCAGTTCTGCCTCAAATGCTTTCAAGCTAGGGGGACGCAATACCTTAAGATTGACTCGCTGACGTATCGGTTGCAGCGCCGCCAGCAGGGGACGGGCAATGGTTTTAAACCCAACATCTTGCTCATCGTCAGGACGGGCAATAACTAGTAAAATATTCAGTTGGTCATCGGGCATTTTTGGCAATGGTGCTTTTACGCCCTGACTACTGAGACTGCGATACATCCCCGCCAGTGAAGGTGCAAGAAATTGATAATCGGGGGAATATAGCAATTCCCAAGGCAAATTCAGCACTTCGGCGTTATCAGAAATGATGCCCAGTTCACAGTTATCTAGCCCTTCCCGTGTCGCTTCCTGAAAAAACTCTCTTCCCTTCTCTGTACTGCGAAATACTAGCTCAAATAAATGTTGTCCCCAATGCTGTAATTTTTGTTCAATTTTTACAGCGTTATCAGGAAAAATACCGTAAGGAAACTTTAGATAATCTTCTAAATACCAGCGCAACTCAGCCGCGTTTTCTTCATCGAAGGGTTGCTGGAAGGCGACTTCTGGCGCAAAACGAGGACTTTCATATCCGCGTTGCCAAGAAAGTCGGATTTTGTCGTTTTGATGCGTAATCCGCAACCAATTTTGCGCCATAGCTACTGCCAACACTAGTTAATGTGATGCTACCTTATCCTAGTCATTCACGCGGAGGTTAGCTGATTACGCAAATGAAATCAGCTAATTTGCGCCAAATTGTGGCGAATTGAGGATTTAAATTTAAACGCAAAGGGGCGCAGAGGTAAGCGCAGAGGAACGCAGAGAATTAGCTACGAATTAATGAAATTTTGTACTAAGCTTTTAATTCAGTACAGATACAGCGATAATTTACTCAAATCATCACCGAGTTGTTTCATGCTGCCAGTTATTGAAAGCATTGTATTACGTCAAATGGCTTCGGGCGATCGCCTCTACTTACAAGTTTACAAATTTATTGGCGCTCAACCTGGTAAAAAGGTATACATTCAATCTAATCTGCACGGGGCAGAAATTTCTGGTAATGCCGTTATTCACCAGTTAATTGAGTTTTTGTTAAAAATAGATGATACAGATTTAACTGGAGAAATTTGGCTAGTTCCCGTTTGTAATCCGATGGGGACAAATGAGCGCGTTCATCATTTTTCCCCTGGAAGATACTGCGTTTACGAAGCCAAAGACTGGAATCGCATATTTTGGGACTACGAGAAAGAAGCTGATGATTTAGTAGCTTTTACTAAATCTCAACTTCATAATGATCTAGAGGTCGTCAGACAAAATTATCTAACTATAATTAAGCGACAATTCGCAAAAATTTTAGAAAAAATTAATTCTTCCAGTGGTGTTACTTACACTGAACTTTTTGCCTACAAGTTACAAAATCTCAGTTTAGATGCAGATTACTTAATTGATTTGCATAGTTCTACAAATCAAGCATTAGACTACGTTTATTACTTCCGAAATCGAGAAGATAGTGCAAAATACTTCCTACTCGATTTCGGAATCTTACTTGACAAATATGATGGTGATGCTTTTGATGAAGCTTTTATCAAACCTTGGTTAGCACTAGAAGCTTGTTTTAAAGAGTTTGGTAGAGAAATCAAGTTTGATGTGGAAGCTTGGACACTAGAATTAGGAACAGGAATGCAAATAAACCCTAATTCAGTCGCCTCTGGTGTACGGGGTGTAAAAAACTATTTAGCGCAAAAAGGTGTTTTGCAAATTTCTGATTTATCAAATGATATAAAAACCCATGAGATGACTTTCGCATCTAGCAGCAATCGGAAAAAATATTATGCGATCGCAGGTGGTATGATTCAATCTCGAATTGAATTAGGTAGTACAGTAAAAGCTGGAGAAAAACTCTATGAAATTCTTAGTTTTAACAAAGATGGAAAGTTACCAATTGTAATTGATATCTGCGCTCAAGAAGATGGATTAGTTTATGATGTCGCAACGAATCAGGCTGTGAATCAAGGCGAGTTTGTATTGGGAATTGTGAGTTAGCTAGCAAATATACTTAGCAATTATAAGTTCATCAGCTTAAGCTTTGACTTAAGCTGATTGGAACTTGGTGAGGTAGAGACGATCTTAAGGGCACAGCAGTCTTGTGCCTCTACCCACGTACTTCATCTACCTTAAAAACGCTGTATTTTAGTAGTTTTAGTCTAAATACCAATTTCAAAACGAAGCTATTTGATAGACATTGATTAATAATAAGTATAAAATTTAGGCATAAATAAAAATCTGCTACTTAAGTATAGTCAAGGCTAAAGGCAATGAATACAGGAAATACTGGCTTTACAGCAACCATTATCACTACTGCCATAACTACTGCCTTTGCTGTTGTAGCTGGAATAGTTAATCACATTATGTCTGGTAACAGAGACAGAGAAAATCAGCAGACAAGTGCATCATTAAAATATACTGGACAGCAGCTAGAAGAACTATATGGGCCACTTGCCTTTTTGATTTGGGAAGGTAGACGTACATATACAGATTTAGCAGAAAAAATAATAGAAATGCGTGGTAAAAAGCATATCCTTGGTTCTTTAAAAGCAGGTGAAAAAAATGGTAATATAATTTTTCCTCTACGAGATGAGGAAGAAATTAAACTCTGGGTTTTTTGGATAGAGAAAGATGCTTTTCCTCGCCATGAAAAAATTAAAGAGCTTTTGATGGCAAAAACACACTTAATTAAAGGTGAAATAATGCTAGACAGTTATCTAAATTTCTTGGATTACCATAATTCATGGAAAATGGAACATCTGCGGTGGCAAGAACAGCAAATTGAATATTCCTTGAAATCAAAATTTAGCTTTCCATTGGAATTTGAAAATGACATTATTGACACTTTTACATATCTTAAGGGTCAACAAGCAAACTTTTTAAAAGTTAATAGGACTTACACAAAAATATCCAAAAAGCTTAATTCCTTAAATCGCCATGATGTCAAGAACGCCAACGCGCAGCGTCTTGCAGAAAATAATTTTTAGAGTGTGCGTAAGTCCTAATTTAAATTAAATATTGGATTGATTAAACATGATACCAGGAGAAATAATTACACCAACAGGTGAAATTGAATTAAATATTGGTCGTCAAACTGTAAAATTGCAAGTTTCAAATACAGGCGATCGCCCCATACAAGTCGGCTCCCACTATCACTTTTATGAAGTCAACACCGCCTTAAACTTTGACAGAGAACAAGCGCGAGGAATGCGTCTTGATATCCCCGCCGGAACCGCAGTTAGATTTGAACCAGGCGATGAAAAAGAAGTAACATTAGTACCCTTAGTCGGTACTCGCCAAGTCTACGGCTTCAACGCCAAAATTAACGGAAACCTCTAAAACACCTCTGCGTACCTCTGCGCTTCCCTCAGCATCCCTACCCTACGGGAAGCGTACCCCTACGGGGAAGCAAGCTACGCGTAGCGTCTTGTAGAGAAGCGCCTATGCGCTTAAAAAAACTTATTGAATAGGTTTAATTTCAAACTCCAATTTTGAACGGTAGAAACAAATATCGAATTTTAGGAAAAAATTGGTTTGTCCAAAAATTAAAGGAGCATTAAGACTGGTTACCCACGCAAATACTAACTCCACCGGTGTAAAATCACTAATTTCAGCCCTTGCGAAAAATGGCATAGCAGGTTGATTGCTAAGATTTCCTGCCAATTGAATGATCGCTTTACGCTCATCCCAAATCCCACCTAACAGAAGCCCTAGCTCATAAGGCATAACATTGACAGTAGCACCGCTATCAAGTAAGCCATTTGTTTCTATGCTGTAATTTTCTCGACTTAAAATCAAGGGTATTCTAGGTAAGCTATCAAATTCGTTTTGGGTGGAACTTGTGGTGGAATACTTGAACCGCATATAGTTTAATGACTGGAATCCTTTTGTTCGAGTGCTTCCATCAGGACTGCACCAGCCCCAAAGCTATTATAAGGAGTAGGTAAATCGTAGATTTTGAAGGGTTCTAATGGGTAAATATCCTCAACCGTATCTAAATCTTCAGCAAGGATACGAATCAGTTTGAGTTTTTCTGATGGAGAAAGCTTTCGAGCTATAGGAATTATATCTGCTAGGGTCATTTTGTCTATACCTCCAAGAATGCTCATTCATAGCATAAACCTAAATTATTCGAGTTGTGGAGAAAATACAAACACTTGGCTTTCAAGGCTGTCACGACGAAACTGGCTGATTTTAAATATGAAATTTCACGCATTTTGAGGTGGAGAACGTTAGCATCCCACAGCCAATTATCACCCCACTCAAATCATTCTCATCCATACTCCGCGTATCTTTGCGCCCCTTTGCGTTTAAACTCAATCATAACCTCAGTCTCAAGGAATGTATTATGCCTTACAGAATGGATCGTCGCGCATACGCAGAAACTTATGGCCCAACAGTAGGCGATCGCATCCGACTTGCAGACACAGAATTATTTATAGAAGTTGAACAAGATTTCACCACCTACGGCGATGAAGTAAAATTCGGCGGCGGTAAAGTTATCCGCGATGGGATGGGACAATCCCCCATTTCTAACGCCGATGGTGCTGTAGATTTAGTAATTACCAATGCCTTAATTCTCGATTGGTGGGGTATTGTCAAAGCAGATATCGGCATTAAAGATGGCAAGATTTTCAAAATTGGTAAAGCTGGAAATCCTTATATTCAAGACAATGTAGATATTATTATCGGCCCCGGAACCGAAGCCTTAGCTGGTGAAGGAATGATTCTCACTGCTGGCGGTATTGATAGTCATATTCATTTTATTTGTCCCCAACAGATTGAAGTTGCGATCGCTTCCGGCATAACTACCATGATTGGCGGCGGTACTGGGCCCGCTACAGGTACAAATGCCACTACCTGCACCCCTGGCCCTTGGAATATTTACCGGATGCTGCAAGCTGCTGATGCTTTTCCCGTCAACTTAGGATTTATGGGTAAAGGTAATGCCAGCCAACCCCAAGGACTTGTAGAACAAGTAGCCGCCGGTGCAATGGGGTTAAAACTTCATGAAGACTGGGGAACCACACCCGCAGCAATTGATACTTGCCTCAGTGTTGCTGATGCTTATGATGTGCAAGTAGCAATTCATACTGATACTCTGAATGAAGCTGGATTTGTCGAAGATACGATCGCAGCTTTTAAGAATCGTGTCATCCACACTTACCACACCGAAGGCGCAGGCGGCGGACACGCGCCAGATATCATCAAAGTTTGCGGACAAGCTAATGTTCTGCCATCTTCCACTAATCCTACACGCCCTTACACCCTCAACACCTTAGATGAACACCTAGATATGTTGATGGTATGCCATCACCTCGATCCTGCGATCGCTGAAGATGTTGCTTTTGCCGAATCTCGCATCCGCCGAGAAACTATTGCTGCTGAAGACATTTTGCACGACTTAGGTGCATTTAGCATGATTTCTTCCGATTCCCAAGCAATGGGAAGAGTAGGCGAAGTGATAATTCGCACCTGGCAGACATCTCACAAAATGAAGGTGCAACGGGGAACTATTAATCCACAAGGAAATGAGCAAAAAGCAGACAATTTTCGGGCAAAAAGATATGTTGCTAAGTATACAATTAATCCGGCGATCGCTCACGGAATTGCTGAATATGTGGGTTCAGTGGAAGAGGGAAAATTAGCAGATTTGTGTTTGTGGCGATCGGCATTTTTTGGTGTGAAACCAGAGATAGTGATTAAAGGAGGAATGATTGCATGGTCGCAAATGGGCGATGCTAACGCTAGTATTCCGACACCGCAACCTGTGTATATGCGACCGATGTTTGGTAGTTTTGCTGGGGCACGTCATGCCACATCATTAACCTTTGTTTCCCAAGCAGCTTTAGAGAACGAAATTCCCAGCCAGCTAGGTTTACAGAAGGCAGCAGTTGCAGTTTCTGGGACACGCCAATTGAGTAAGCAGGATATGAAGCTGAATGATGCACTACCCCACATAGAAGTAGATCCAGAAACATACCAAGTTAGGGCTGATGGTGAGTTGCTGATTTGTGAACCTGCGACAGTTTTACCAATGGCACAGAGGTACTTTTTGTTTTAATTCATTACCGAGCAACTTACTGATTACGATAGTCCTTGGAAAGAAATCATTGAGCTATATTGTCCCCGCTTTCTGGAATTCTTTTTCACCCAAGCTTATGTACCTTGCATCTCTATGACTTCACAATCTTCTCGCTCTGACAAAATTCTAGTTGTAGATGACTCTCCTGATAACGTGTTTTTGATTAAAACTATTTTGGAGGAAGAAGGTTACACGATTACCACCGCAGAAAATGGAATTTCGGCCTTGGCAGAATTGAAAGCTTCTCCTTGTGACTTAGTATTACTGGATTTGATGATGCCAGATATGGATGGATACGAAGTCACCAAGCACATTCGTGGAGAGATGAAATTGCCGCAATATATCCCCATATTGCTGATAACTGCCCATGATGCGCCCAACGTCGCCCACGGATTAGACTTGGGTGCTGATGATTTTATCCGCAAACCTGTAACAGTAGATGAATTGCTGGCACGAGTGCGATCGCTCCTACGTTTGAAGCATAGTATGGATGAACGTGATGAGATTGCCCGTCAGCGAGAAGATTTTGTCTCCCGCCTCACCCACGATTTACGCACTCCCTTGGTAGCCGCCGATCGTATGTTGATGCTATTTCAACAAGGGGCATTGGGAACATTATCACCACAAATGCATGAAGTAATCACCATTATGGCCCGTAGTAATATCAACCTGCTGACTATGGTCAATACCTTATTGGAAGTTTATCGCTTTGAAGCAGGCCGCAAAACTTTGGCATTTCAACCAGTTAACCTGTGCCAATTGCTAGAGGAGGTGAGTGGAGAATTAGCACCTCTAGCTCAAGATAAAAAACTGTCGCTAAATTTAGAGTTTACTGAAGAGTCAAAGACAGTGATGGGCGATCGCTTAGAATTGCATCGTCTATTTACAAATCTTATCGGCAATGCGATCAAATTTACCGATTCCGGGTCTGTGACTATTCGTTTGACTTCTCAAGGCCAGTTAGACGAAAGTAGTCAATCTCAATTATTTGAAAAATTCAATTCCGTTAAATATATTAGCATTGAGATCGCGGATACTGGCCCAGGTATTCGTCCTGAAGAACAAGCAACCATATTTGAACGATTTCGTCAAGGTAGCCACAAGAGTTCTGGTAGTGGCTTAGGACTCTACCTTGCTCGTCGAATTGTCGAAGCACATCAAGGCATTATTTTGCTGAATTCTGAGTTGGGCAAAGGCAGTGTATTTATTGTCCTTTTACCAACGACAACATGAGAAAATTAGCAATTATAATTTATGAATTACGGGGTATTTTATCCTGATATTTTATAAATTATAACTTTACTAATATTTACCAAGCATTTTAATTAAATATTCCAACTAGAAAGTCAAACACGAAAAAATGACGAATTAAATATGCTGATATAGCAACGCTACATTAAAAGTATAGTTTTTTCGGGTACAAAACAATGATTACCACTGAATTATCTAATATTGGCAATATTATCCAGAATCAGCGAGAATTTTTTGAAACTGGAAAAACTAAAGATGTCACTTTTCGTATTGAGCAACTTAAAAATCTCAAGCAAGCAATAATTGAGCATGAACAAGCAATAATCGAGGCATTAAAAGCGGATTTACATAAACCAGAATTGGAGGCTTACCTTACAGAAATAGGTGTAATTAAAGAAATTGATTATGCCATAAAACATATCAATACCTGGACTAAACCCAAAAAAGCACCTGTTTCTTTTGATTTTTTTTCCTACTCAGCGAAAATTTATCCAGAACCTTTGGGGGTTGTTTTAATCATTGGCCCTTGGAACTATCCATTTCAGTTAATGATCTCACCATTAGTAGGTGCGATCGCCGCCGGTAATTGTACAATTATCAAACCTTCAGAAATTGCTTCTCATACCTCTGGTGTGATTGCTCAGATTATTGCCAAATATTTTGACCCCGCTTATATTGCAGTGATTGAAGGAGGGGTAGAAGCAAGTCAAAAACTGCTTACAGAAAAGTTTGACCATATCTTTTTTACTGGTGGCACAGCCATCGGCAAAATCGTTATGGCGGCAGCGGCTAAACATCTAACACCAGTTACTTTAGAATTAGGTGGTAAAAGTCCTTGTATCGTAGATACTGACATTAATCTTGAACACACTGTCAGACGAATCACTTGGGGCAAATTTATTAATGCTGGACAAACTTGTATCGCCCCTGACTATCTTTTAGTTAATAAAAAAGTCAAAAAAGATTTAATCGATGGATTGAAAAAATGCCTAAAAGAGTTTTATGGTGAAAATCCTATAAGCAGTCCTGATTATGCCAGGATTATTAGTCAAAAACACTTTGAGAGGTTGGTTAACTTCCTCAAAGATGGTGAAGTTATCATCGGTGGAGAAAATCAGCTTTCAGAACGTTATATCGCCCCTACAGTGATTGAGAATGTCTCTTTAAAAGATTCTATAATGCAGGAAGAGATTTTTGGGCCAATTTTACCTGTAATTGAATATACTGATATTACCGAAGCGATCGCGTTGATTAATTCTAAACCCAAACCCTTGGCGTTATACTTATTTTCTCAAAACAAAAACTTGCAAAAACGAGTTTTGCATGAAACTTCATCTGGTGGAGTCTGCATCAATGACACAGTGATGCAGGTGGGTGTCTCGTCTTTACCATTTGGCGGGGTAGGAGAGAGCGGTATTGGCAACTATCATGGCAAAGCTAGTTTTGACACTTTTTCTCATAACAAAAGTGTATTGCAAAACTCTTTCTGGGTCGATTTAAAATGGCGATACGCTCCATACCAGGGCAAATTGCCACTCATAAAGAAACTTTTGGGTTAAATAAAGTTAGGAGTTAGGAGTTAGGAGTGAAAAACAAAAATCTATGACTCCTAACTTTGCTGATTTGAGATTTTGAATTTTGGATTGAAGTAAAAATATAAAATCGTTCAACTGAGCGCTTACGCCGTTCGCATAGCGTTCCGTAGGAAAGTCTAAAATTCAAAATTGAATAACTCCTAACTCCTAACTTTTAACTATTAAATCCCAAAGGCGTTGCTATAACGCTCCTCAGCCCAGGGTTCACCACGGCGATGGTAGCCATTGCGTTCCCAAAAACCAAGTTCTTCAGCAGCTAAAAATTCTAAACCGTTAATCCACTTAGCACTTTTCCAAGCGTAGAGGTGGGGAACAACTAGCCGCATCGGGCCGCCGTGTTCAGATGGAAGGTCTTCACCAAAAACTTTAAAGGCAAAGAAGTTTTCTTCTCGAATAAAGTCTTCTAGAGAAATATTGGTAGTGTAGCCACCGTAGCAGTGTTCCATAATGTGGGCTACTTTCGGGTCTATATCAATTAGACCCATGAAATCCATAACTTTAATGCCAGTCCATTTGACATCAAGCTTAGACCAGCGCGTTACACAGTGAAAGTCTGCCGTGAATTCGTGTTGAGGTAGCGCCATAAAGTCTGACCAACTAAAGGTAGCAGATTTTACCAAACCCCAAACTCGAAACTCCCATTCCTCAATACTGACTTGGGGAGTTGCACCGTAAGTTAATACGGGGAAACCTTTAGCTAAATGTTGACCAGGAGGGACACGTTCCCCCTCTTCTTTCCCTGGTTTCTGAAAAAATTTTCCTAGCATAGTTAGAGAAAAATAAGTTTTCTCAAGATGTTGACAAGCTTTTTTGCTAAGTTGCCAACAGTACGAGATGTTCTACTTTTTATTATGATTACTTGATTATCACTCATCAGTCATAGGTAATGGGTAATGGATATTCCCAATTACTCACTACCAATTTTTCTCGATCTAATGAGTTTGTGTAGAGTATCTATGATTCAAAATGCAATCAGGAAAGCTAATAAAAAGCGTTTATCTAACGGTAAGAAGATTGATGCTGTTTATGCTTTGCCTGACTGGGGAATTATGATTCTTCTTCCTCTTCTTCAGCAGATGGATATACAAATGTAGAACGTCCAGTCAAAATTGACTTACCCAGAGAGAGGGCTTTCTGAGCTTCGACGACGGCTTTGTGTCTCCAGGTAGCTCGACGTTTATCTCGTTTTGATTTGGAAGTTTTCTTCTTAGGAACAGCCATGTCAGCAGATATAGTGATTCTTGACAACCTTACTATTCTAGGCCATCCACTGACGCGAAGAACAATAGGTAAGTTGAATTGATCGGTTGAGACTGAAGTAAGACACGGGGAAAGAGAGAATTCTTTGAGCCTCTACTCTTTGCGTCTCCGTGTCTAGCTCAATCCTTCATTTTTTGGCTGGTACACTGCTAGCTGCTGTAGAGCTATTGTCAAAGAAAAGTAGCGATCGCGCCGTTTTGAAGTAAGTCGCCCAATTTTGAGCATCAGGACGCGATCGCCATTGGGGACGACTCACATCTAATGCCAAAACTGGGGCGATCGCTCCATAATTTTGTACTGAGATAATGATTGAAACATCTGTCACCAAGATATCTTGGTCGAAGCTCCTTTGAGCAGCAGCCCTAGCGGCCGCTTCCGCCCTTCGGAGAACGGTTTCATAGTTTTCTTCCGGCAGGCGGTCAATAGCTAGATCGACTCTCGCGGTGTAAGCTCGCACAACCTGGGGCGCGATCGCTTCCGTTAAAAACCACGCAGGAACGGTAGATATGAGCAAAATTAATAAAGGAACTATCCGGATTCTTCTGGCAATTTGGCTAATAACTGAAAAGGGAGCGATCGATGATGGTAGGTGAGCAGGAATTTTGCTCATGACCTTCTATCTCCTTAGTAATGATCTGTTATTGAAATTAGGTAAAAGGTATTTTCCGACTAATTAACGTAATAAAAATTACATTCTAACTTAAGATTCGATGAGAATCACCTAGACTACAAGACATAGGTTAGCTTTGTTTTTTTGGCAAAGCCAACCGCAATTTTAAGACCAGCAAACAATAACTGACAAAGAGCGGGATGGCAAATTATTGGGCGATCGCGATTGGCATCAATCACTATCAGTTATTTCAACCTTTAAGTTGTGCCCAAGCGGATGCTGAGGCACTAGAGGATTTTTTGGTGACAGAGGCAGGCTTTCTCCCCAAACATTGCCTGCTAATGACGGATACTTCGCCACCAATTGGAGATCGATCGACTTATCCGACTAAGGAGAATATTTTGTTGCTGCTTGAGGATTTAGCAGCGACAAGTTGGCAACCAGAAGACTATCTATGGTTATTCTTTAGCGGTTATGGAGTTAACTACAAGGGCAAAGATTACTTAATGCCAGCAGAGGGCAACCCCGAACTGGTGCAAGAGACTGGCATAGAATTGCGATCGCTAATGCAGAGTCTGCAAGTTGCAGACTTGAATGTATTGCTACTACTTGATATCAACCGCGCTTTTGGCACTCAAGCGGATGCTCCCGTTGGTGAGGAAACAATAGAACTAGCCCAAGAATTACAACTTGCGACTATTCTTTCTTGTCAACCAGAGCAATTTTCCCACGAAAGTAGTGAATTAGGTCACGGATTCTTCACAGCAGCTTTGTTAGAAGCTTTGCGTTCTGGTAACGGCAGCAACTTGTCAGATTTAGAAAGCTACCTAAGTCTGCTCATGCCAAAATTATGCCACCACCATTGGCGGCCTGTCCAAAACCCTGCCACGATCATTCCATCAAGGGTGCAGGTAATCTTGCCAGAATTGGCAATGGAAAGTGAGTTTCAACCAGAACCGGTAATTTATCCTGAAGAATCTTTTGCTGTTGCCCTTGCAGCGCCTCCCCTGGACGATTACCCTAGAAGTTCGGCAGAACGGGGAAGATGGGGAGAAACTACTATGAACTCCTCCCAACACAAGATCGAAAAGCCTAAAGCTCAACCAGTCCAGAAGTCAGCGACTAACTTAGTTTCCCAACCAATGGCAGAAACTTCTTTAGGAGCGAACCCAAGGGGAAGATTTATCCCCAATTCTTCCAAAGGTTACGTCTCTCGATTGCCATCGAACCAGCCAAGCATCCCTTTTTGGAAACAGTTTATTTTGTGGGGCGGAGGCAGCTTGCTGGTAGCAGGTTTAATTGCTGTAGTTTTTCTTCGCAATCAAGAAACTTTTAGAATTAAGCAAATATCAAGCGCATCACCCAATACGAGTGCTAGCGATCGCCAGGTTATCGAGAATTTACCAAGCGATGGCACTCCAGTGGTGAGAGTCAACAACCAATCTAGCGCCCAAATAACCTCTAATTCTGAGTCTAAAAAGCGGAATCAAGCAGTATTAGACTTGGCGAAAATGTCGCTCCAACAAACTCAGGCTAGCGATTTGAGCATGGCGATCGCTACAGCCCGGAAAATTAAACCCGGCGAACCACTGTACGAACAAGCTCAGGAGAATATTAAGATTTGGAGTCGAATGATTTTAGATTTAGCAGAGGGTCGTGCTAAACAAAGACAGTATGCTGCTGCTATTGCTGCCGCTCGATTGATCGCCAAAGATGAAGCCCCTTATGCCAAAGCACAAGCAGCAATTAACCTATGGCGACTAGAGGGTAAGCAGTATGTGAGTAACAAAACTCTTTTAGATGCAGCTAATGCCTTAATTAAGTCTGGACAGGCATCTACCTACAATCGGGCGATCGAAGTTGCCAAGAAAGTACCAGCAGGTCAACCAGGCTTTGATAGTGCCCAAAAGTCGATCAATAAATGGAGTGAGAAAATTTTAGACCTGGCCAAGCGTCGCGCCGCCGAAGGAGACCGCAATGCCGCAATTGCAACTGCTGCCTTAGTGCCAGAGGAGACAGGCGCTTACGAAGATGCTCAGGATGCCATCCAAAAATGGCAAAAGAAATAGTAAAAAAATAGTAAAAAATAGCAGAGAGTTAGGAGTTAGGAGTTATATTATTGATCCCTGAGTCATTACTCCTCACTCCTAACTTTTCCCTCAACAGTACTGTGATACATCTTCGCCGCATTCATCGGCTAGATAGCACAGCGCTCGAAAACGTAAGCCAACCACTTCTTCATATAAGGGGTTGAGTTTGCACATCGGTGGAATGTGAAACAAGGTTTTCCCAAATACTTTGACATCTCGCTCAAAGGGGCACTGAGATGGAATCAGTTTGCACAAACGATGTGCCAGTTGGCGATCGCGAACCTGAATGTTTTCTACACGCTGCCGTAAGGGTTGGAGAAGGTCGCGGTAAGGCTTGGAAATAGAACGGTTTAGCTGGGTTACTTTGTGGTCGCTAGTCTCTGCTTGATTGATTGATACCCAGCTAGCCAGAAAAATCTTTTTTGTGGTATTGTCGAATACCTTCATGGTTAATCCTCTGTGTTATTGAGGTTATTCATCTTTTTGATGAATATATACAAGGTGGCAACGAACTTTCCCGGAAAAATCGCGTTCTGACTGCGATATAATGTAATACCTGATTAGCCACTTAAGTCAGAACCTATATTTATTACTACGTCAAGTTAATCGCAATTTTCTGGGGATCGGTAGTGTAATATTACGATCTTGTTCATAACTTGATATAGTTTAGATTTTAGTAAAGACATCCGTCGTTGGATAGGTTTTAGTGTAACATTTACAGAACTTAATATAAGGTCTTTTTGAAAGAATTTTTGCTAAGTATAAACATCGGTAATACCTTAGAAGGCATTTTTGCTATCCGTGTTCCCACTTTCTCACGTAAGTGTGTTCTGTTCATTGCTAGCTGAAGACTGTAGATATAGAGAGAAGTCTTTAGATGTTGCTGCGGCTGAAAGCCAGGTGAGTTGGCTTTATCCGTAGATGCAGAGCAGCTAGTTATGAAACATCAGTTGTCCTAAAGTCTCACTAAAGAAAGTGATTTTTCTGCAATTTGCAATTTATAGCGTCTTAGGGCTAACTTATCTGGGGTTAGCGTTGGGCTACATTCCTGGTTTACGGATGAACCGTGCCACCATCGCTCTGGTCGGCTCTGCCTTGTTAATTGCTTTAAGTGTTTTGAATTTACAGGAAGCATGGCAGGCTATTGATGCCAATACCATCGTGTTTCTCTTGAGCATGATGGTAGTTAATGCCAACCTATCTTATGCAGGGTTTTTTAGGCGATCAATCTCAGCGATATTGAGTATCACTCGCAGTCCTTTAGGTTTGCTGATTGCTTTAACTTTTGGCAGTGGTATTCTCTCCGCCTTTTTTCTCAATGACACTATAGCGTTGATTTTCACACCCTTAACCTTGAGCCTGACTCTAGCTTTGGGTTTAAACCCGATTCCTTATTTACTAGCGATCGCAGGTGCAACTAATATAGGTTCGGTAGCAACTTTAAGCGGTAATCCCCAAAATATCCTGATTGGCTCCTTTTCAGGCATCTCCTATCTAAATTTTTTGCGTGTATTGGCCCCAGTTGCCCTTGTCGGCTTGGTAATTCAGGTAATATTACTGTGGCTACTTTACCCAGATGTGCGCTCAGTCAAACCTTGCCAACAGGTAACAGTTGGGAACCAACGTATTTATAAACCCTTATTTAATAAAACATTAGTTATCACAATTGGGTTACTAATTGCATTTACTGTCGGTTTACCGTTAGGAGAGTCTGCTTTAGTTGCTGCTAGCTTGTTGCTAATCACTCGGCGGGTTAAACCCCAACGCATTTTACAAAAGGTGGATTGGAACCTGCTGGTAATGTTTTCTGGATTGTTTATTCTGACGCGAGTCACACAAAAATTGAATTTACTCCAGCCATTTACCCATGCGGTTAACTCTGCTGCGAGTTTTTTGGGTGTAACCGTTGTTTTATCTAACTTAATTTCTAATGTTCCGGCTGTACTTCTGTTGCATCCCCTGGTTCCTCCAGGTGACAGTAAGTATTGGCTATTGTTGGCAGCCGGATCAACTTTGGCAGGGAATCTAACTTTGTTTGGTTCAGTCGCCAACTTGATAGTTGTAGAAGCTGCTGCGGATTTAGGCTACAAGCTAACTTTTTGGGAACATCTAAGGTTTGGAGCGCCTTTAACAGTGTGTACTTTGGTTCTAGCATACCTCTGGGTTCATTGAGGATGTGTAGCAACAACCCTAAGCTGAAAGTACCTGTTGGGCTGTCAGGGTTAGTTCTACGAATGTTTGAGAAATAATCTGCTGGTTTCCAGTAAACACAGTTTGTTTGTAACTACCATTGTCTAGCAAACACACTGTCACCTGATTTTTTAAAGGGTCAACAATCCAATACTCGACCACACCAATAGCTGCATACTCAGAGGTTTTTTGGTTATAGTCCCGATCAACAGATTCAGGACTTACCACCTCAACTAATAGGGGTGGAGCAGTTTTGAGGATAGCCGAAGTACTCTCAATACTTTTTGCCTGTTCGTTAGTAATCACACAAATATCAGGTCGCCTGGGTTGTTTATTAGTCAGCACCTCTGTACCGTTAGGACGCGGTTGTAAAGGCAGTCCCATTTTTTGAATTTCTAAAAAGAAGCGAACTAATAGTAAGGTGATAATTGCCTCATGTTTGCCAGTACCGGGAGGCATTTCTACAACTACCCCATCCTTAAGTTCATATTGCTTGTCTGTGCCATCATCAAAATTGATGTATTCTTCAAGAGTACTAATTTTTATTGGTGTTTTAGTCATAGCGATCGCTTCTAAGAACTATAGGCAAATACTATTTACTGTGATTTCTATACCCATAATAAAAGACTATATCTCACGCGAAAGCGCAAAGACGTTGAAAAACTCTACGTCTGTGCGCTTGTGCCTACGATTTTACCTTAAATTCTCTATGATGCTACCTGAGCAGCAGTCCGAGTGCGTCGTCTTCTGCCATCGGCAACTTTCACAGGTGGCTCATCAGGGATTTGCATCAACAAAGTCACAGATGGCTGACATTGCAATTCCCGACGGATGGAACGTTGCAATTCTCGTTCTAAAGTTCCTTGCAATCCACCCCAGTCTATATCTGCTGCTTCACCTTGCTCAGGAGCAAATTCTGTCCAGCGCACAGTGAGGATTTCTTCAATGCGTTGTTTTACCCAGGTTTGTAGCAGCGATCGCTCTACACTTGTAACTACACCCCGGAGGTGAGTTTCTGGTTTTGCCAACAGTTTACCATTCCAATCAATGGCGGCTGCGATCGTGATAATGCCTTCTGAAGCCATGCGTTGGCGTTCTTGCAGCACTTTGGCACTGACCATACCCGAACTAGTAGTATCCACCAATTCGATACCAGATGGCACTTTACCACCGACGCGAATGGCATCTTCAGTCAGTTCGACAATATCGCCATTCTGAATAATGATCATATTTTCTGCCGGAATGCCCATACTCTGAGCCGTTTCTGCGTGCTTCACTAGCATCCGATGTTCGCCGTGAAATGGCACAAAGAACTTGGGTCGAGTTAAGGCAATCATCAGTTTTTGTTCTTCCTGACAGCCGTGACCGGAAACATGAATCCCTTTATCCCGGCCATAGACCACTTTTGCACCTTGAATCATTAATTTATCAATGGTGTTGACTACTGCGATCGTATTTCCAGGAATTGGGTTAGCAGAGAATACTACCGTATCTCCTTCGCGGATTTTAATGTGAGGGTGTTCTTTGTTGGCAATCCGGGTCATTGCTGCCATCGATTCACCCTGAGAACCTGTAGTTAAAATTAGTACTTTTTCATCAGGTAGATTACGAACCGCGTGCAATGGTTGTAGCAGATTATCTTCACACTTGATATAACCTAAATTGCGGGCATGAGCAATCAAGTTGAGCATGGAACGCCCCACAATGGTCACTACACGGTTTTGCTTCTTGGCGATATCCAGAATCATATTGATGCGATGCACGCTAGAAGCAAAGGTGGTGACGAATAACCGCCCTGTAGCTTGACTAAATACTCTCTCAAGATTGGGATAAACTGAACGTTCAGAGGGTGTAAACCCTGGCACTTCAGCGTTGGTAGAATCACTTAGTAGGCAAAGAACGCCTTTTTCACCGTGTTCTGCTAACCGTTGCAAATCAAACTTTTCACCATCTACTGGGGTATGGTCAATTTTAAAATCCCCTGTGTGAATGACTACACCAAGGGGAGTATGAATGGCAACAGTGAAACTATCAGCAATGGAGTGGGTGTTGCGAATATATTCAACTAAAAAGTTTTTGCCAATTCGGACTACATCACGTGGTAGAACTGTTCTGATTTCTGTGCGATCGCGGACTCCTGCTTCTTCCAATTTACCCTCTAGCATTGCCATAGCTAGCCTGGGCCCATAAATTACAGGGATATCAAATTGCTTGAGATGGAAAGCAATGCCGCCGATATGGTCTTCATGACCGTGAGTAACGATCATCCCTTTAATTTTGTGGCGATTTTCGCGCAGATAAGTCGTATCTGGCAAAACAATATTTACTCCATGCATCGCCTCTGTAGGAAAAGCTAATCCTGCATCTAAGAGGATAATTTCATCGTCATACTCAAAAAGACAGGTATTTTTCCCAATTTCATGCAAACCGCCCAAAGGAATAATTTTCAAGGCGGAATTATTAGCTTCGTTATTAGCCATTTTCTCCTTAGATTGTTACTTGTAGTTAATCAATTTGATAGTTAACGAACTTGTTTTTAAGACAACATCATCTGCTTCTTAAGCCAGTCTGAAAGCAATCAAGTTTTAATTGAGATTTTCAATTTTTTATTCAATAAAATCGACTGTAAACTGAAGAATTCATAGTATATCTATCAGTCTTAACACAGGTTTTTAAATTGCAACTTATGAACAATTATGAGCATTGTTTATATGTATCTTTAAAAAGCAGCAGATTACCAACGTTTAACCAGATGGTGACTAGATTAAATTAAGTTCTTTTAGAACAGCTTCTAACTTTTGACTTACTTCTAAATCAGCTTCACAAAGCGGCGGACGAGTTGAACCAACTTCCCAACCCTGAAGTTTCAGTGCTTTTTTCACTGGAATGGGATTTGAAGTGAGAAATAAAGCTTTAAACAACGGGAAGAGTTGGAGATGAATGTCGCTTGCTACCTCAATTTTCCCCGCATTAAAAGCTTGGATCATCTGCTGTAGTTGGTTTCCTACCAGATGAGAAGCCACACTTACCACACCCTTTGCCCCGATCGCTAACAAGGGCAAAGTCATGTAATCATCACCAGAATAGATGTAGAATTCTTTTGGTGTCAAGCGACGAATTTCGCTTGCCTGATCTATGCTACCAGTGGATTCTTTAATCCCGACAATATTACTAACCTTAGCTAACCGGGCAACTGTTTCTGGCTGAAGGTTTTGTCCGGTACGACCTGGGACATTGTATAACAACAATGGTAAGTCGGGACAGGCTTGTGCTATCGCTTTAAAGTGGGCTTCTAATCCCGCTTGTGGCGGTTTATTGTAATAAGGAACAACTTGTAAGGAACCATGTACTCCTATTTTAGACGCTTTTTGAGTGGCTGCGATCGCTTCTTTAGTGGAATTTGAACCACAACCTGCAATCACCTTGGCTTTGCCTGCCACGGACTGCAATACTTCGACAAACAACTGGTATTCCTCATCCCAACTCAGGGTAGGGGATTCTCCTGTTGTACCGCACACCACCAATGTATCTGTACCATTATTAGCTAGATGCGCTGCCAGTTCTGCCGCTACAGCATAATCTACACTACCGTCTGTTTTAAACGGCGTAATCATAGCGGTTAAAACATTGCCAAAATCTCCCACCCTGTTTTCACTCCTGATTACCCATGTTTTTGTATCTTGGTGGTTTCCTATTGTGATAACCTACTTGCAAATTGCTTTCAAGTGTCATTTATCATTTGTTCTTTGTCATTTACTAATGACCAATGACTTAATGACTAATAGCTAATGGTTTGAGTAGATTTTTCTCTACCAGTAACTCGGCGATTTGTATTGCATTCAATGCTGCGCCTTTGCGGATTTGGTCGCCGCACAACCATAATTCCAACCCACAGGGATGAGAAATATCTTGACGAATTCTTCCGACTAAAACTTCATCTCTACCAGTTGCTTCAATTGGCATCGGAAAATGATTAGTTTCCCAATCTTCCACCAATTTTACTCCAGGGGAGGAATTTAAAATTTCTCTGGCTTCCTCTGCACTAAAGGGAGTCTCAAATTCTAAATTAATGGCTTCTGAATGGGCGCGGAGTACGGGAACCCGTATACAGGTTGCAGTAATTCTAATTTGCTGCGTGCCAAATATTTTTCGGGTTTCGTTGACCATCTTCATTTCTTCCTCACAATAACCCAAATCATTTAATGGCGAGTTATGCGGGAATAAATTAAATGCCAGAGGATAAGGCAGTATCTCAGCAACTGGCGGCTGTCCTTGTAGTATAGCGCTTGTTTGGGTTTTGACTTCTGCCATCGCTCTAGCACCAGCACCACTAGCAGATTGATAGGTTGAAGCTACAATGCGTTGCACTGGTTTAACTTTATGCAATGGCCACACTGCCACACTCATCAAAATTGTTGTGCAGTTGGGGTTGGCAATAATACCTTGGTGATTAGCTGCTGCGTGTGGATTCACTTCTGGCACTACTAAGGGCACTTCCGGGTTCATCCGAAAGGCACTGGAGTTGTCAATTACCACTGCACCTTTTTCTGTGGCAACTGCTGCCCAAGTTTTAGATGTGGAACCACCTGCACTAGCTAGTACTATATCGACATTTTCAAAGGCGCGATCGCTCACTGCCTCTATTGGTATATTTTCACCTTTAAACCGCAGCGATCGCCCGACACTCCGCTCTGAGGCCAATAACTTCAAGTCAGCAATCGGAAAATTACGATTTTCTAATAATTCCAGCAACTCTGTGCCAACTGCACCAGTTGCTCCTAAAATGGCTAACCGATAGGATTTTGACAAACTTGCTTCCTCCTTGAATAGACTTATCTGCAATTTTTGGGAACAATGGACAATTTGTTTATATTTAAATAGCGATCGCAGTCTTGAAATAAATTTTGAATAGGATTTTTCTCTAATTTAGTCTATTTTTATATATCTAATAATAAATTTATTTGCTTGGTTATTTAAAATCAGTTAACTGATGTTGCATTTTACAACAGTTGCCATTTAATTTTTTCATTTATCTAGACTATATTATAAGATTGTACAACAAACTGCCATCTAGCAGAAAAATAGAATAGATATATCTGCACTTAGGCATTTGACCTGTAAAGTCAATAAACGTCTTTGCTGTAAATTCGGTTGTCAGGATAATAAATGTACTATGATGCAAATGGTATAAAATCAGCAAACCATCAAATTTAGATATTTAGATATAAGGTTGGGTAGCATATTTGCTCCGGCAGCACAAGTATAGCTACACTCAATGCTATAACTTTGAAGTATTAACTACTGACTGAAAACCAGGATATCACGGTGTAAGCCTACCGAATAAATAATTCTTGAGTTTCCAGTGTTAAATTCAGACTGATTGAAGATTACGGGCTGGGAAATAGGCATTAAACTCTTTCCAATCGGTAATGATTCAGTACTTATTACAAATATTAGGCAAGAAACCCCAGAAGCTCCTAGCCCTGGAAGTGTCAATAATTGTTATGACGGTAAATTGTCAAGTCCTTGGTCATTGGCAGTAAACTGGATCTCTGTGCCAGGACACACCATCCTTGGATGTCATGAAGCCTTGTTACCGAAGAGGCAGAGGGAAAGGGAGCAGGGAGCAGGGGGAGCAAGCCCTTCTCCTGTGCGACAAGCATTGCGGAACATGGCTATGAAGCCCTGTCCTTCCAGTACCCTTGGACGCAAGCCGCGAGTACAAGCTCCGTTTCCGTCTCTCCCCTGCCCCCTGCTACTCTGCCTCTTTTGACAACCTCCCATCCTTCCCAAGAGACATCAAGCCATAAACGCGAACAATTTTATTGCGTCTTGTGTGTACTCGGAGATTAAAATACCAGAAAACTAGAGACGAAGCATGAAAGTTACCCAGGAAAAACTTCCCGCCAGCCAAATCGGGCTGGAAATAGAGATTACGCCGGAAATTACCAAGCAAACTTACGAACAGGTTATTAAAAACTTAGCGAGTACTGCCAATATTCCTGGGTTTCGTAAAGGCAAGGTACCTCGGCCGATATTGCTACAACGGCTGGGTACGACTCGTATCAAGGCAGCAGCGCTGGAAGAACTAATTCAAGATGGCATTGAGCAAGCAGTTAAACAAGAAGCTATCCCGGCAATAGGTCAGCCGCAATTACGCTCCTCCTTTGAGGATTTGATTAATAATTATGAACCTGGAAAACCTCTGACAATTTCGGCCGCGGTTGATGTAGAACCTGAAGTAAATCTAGTGCAGTACACTGATTTGCAAGCTAAGGCAGAAGAAGTCAAGTACGATCCAGAACGAGTGGACAGTACCCTCGACAAGGAACGTCAAGAATTGGCGACATTGATTCCTGTGGAGGGACGTGCAGCCCAAATCGGCGATGTTGCCGTAGTTGATTTTAAAGGTTCATTCGCCAGAGGGGAAGGTGAAGACGAAACGGCTGAACTAGAAGCGATTCCTGGAGCCGAAGCGACTGATTTTCAAGTTGAGTTGCAGGAAGATAAGTTTATTCCAGGCTTTATTGCTGGAATAGTAGGGATGAATCCTGAAGAAACCAAAGAAATTGCAGCGCAGTTCCCAGATCCTTATGCTAATGAAGATTTAGCTGGAAAAGCGGCAACTTTCACAGTAACGCTCAAAGAACTGAAGGAAAAGGAATTACCAGAAATAAATGACGATTTCGCCCAGGAAATCAGCGATTTTGAAACCTTAGAGGAGTTACGCGCTTCTTTGGTAGAGCGATATCAAAAAGAGGCGGATGACAAAACAAAAGCAAATAAGCAGGAAGCGTTGTTAACAGAACTGCTGAAGCACGTAGAAGTGGATTTACCAGCAACTTTGGTTGAGCAAGAAGTGGACGCAATGCTAACCCAAACAGCAATGCGGCTATCTCAGCAGGGATTGGATGTGAGGAAATTGTTTACTCAAGATATTATCCCTCAATTACGAGAGCGATCGCGTACTGAAGCCATTGAACGCATCAAACGTTCTTTATCGTTGCGGGAAGTTGGTAAACGCGAATCTATCCAGGTAACACCAGAAGAAATCGCAGCCAGAGTTAAAGAACTTTTAGAACAGTACTCAGAGGAGCAAGATGTTGATGAAGATAGACTGCGCTCAATCGTGGAAAACGAACTATTAACCGAAAAAACCCTTAATTGGCTTTTAGAACACTCCTCAGTTGAGCTTGTACCCGAAGGCTCCTTGAATCCCGCAGAGGAAACGGAAGCCCTAGAATCAGATGCTAATGCTGATGTACCTCAGACAGAGGAAGAAAACAGCGAACCTTCTACAGAAGTCACAGAAGGATAATCAAAAATCCCACAGCCATAAGTTCACCAGTCCTGAATTAAAGTACTGGTGAAATGGGTAAGTTAAAGAAGATCAGGAAGTGGGGAAGCAGCGGGAGCAGGAGAAGAAGAACTACTGATAATTACCCCATTCCCAATTCCCAATTCCCAGGGACATAAATTTCAAATAATTTAAAGAATTAATGCATTTTTGGCAAATTGTGACACACGTTATGGACTGAGCTTGATACTGTGTTACACGAGAGGAAATTATATGAGGCATAATGGTTAACACGTACCTATAAAAATCCCATTCTTCGAAAAGGCAGCATAAGCTGCTGAAACATCTGTCCTAAATTATCGTCAAAGAAAGCTTGTATGCTTGTATCGCAGTCGGGAAACTACCCCATCAGCAACCAAAGTCGGATAAACATTAACTCCCAGTTAAACAACAGCCCTAGCAACATCGTGCCGATGGTGGTAGAACAATCTGGTATGGGAGAAAGGGCTTTCGACATCTACTCCCGCCTGCTGCGAGAGCGGATTATCTTTTTGGGAACGCCAATAGACGATACTGTAGCCAACTCAATTGTGGCTCAGTTGTTATTCCTAGATGCCGAAGACTCAGAAAAAGACATCCAACTGTATGTTAATTCTCCTGGCGGCTCGGTCTACGCAGGGATGGCAATCTATGATACAATACAGCAAATTCGCCCTGATGTTGTTACAATCTGTTTTGGATTAGCCGCGAGCATGGGGGCATTTTTGTTGACAGCAGGGGCTGCCGGGAAGCGAATGTCTCTGCCCGACTCCCGGATTATGATTCACCAACCGCTTGGTGGCGCTCAAGGTCAAGCTATTGACATTGAAATTCAAGCTAGAGAAATTCTTTACGTTAAGGCTAAGTTGAATCAGTTAATGGCTCATCATACTGGTCAACCCTTAGAAAGAATTGAAGCAGATACTGAGCGTGACTTTTTTATGTCGGCAGAAGAGGCAAAAAACTACGGTTTGATCGATCAGGTCATTTCCAGGCAAAATCTTCCCGTAGCAGGGGAGAACGTCACCATTCTGAAATAAGAGGCTGGTATGTCTAAGTACGACTCCCATTTAAAATGTTCGTTTTGCGGCAAGTCTCAAGAGCAGGTGCGTAAATTAATCGCAGGGCCGGGAGTCTACATCTGCGATGAATGCGTTGACTTGTGTAATGAAATACTAGATGAAGAGTTACTCGATACCAATGGTGCGGCAGCACAACCTGCACCAAGAGCAGAACCACCTCAAAAACGGCGTACTCAATCTTCTAGTATTTCGTTTAATCAAATACCCAAGCCAAGAGAGATTAAAAAGTATCTAGACGAACACGTTATTGGTCAAGACGAAGCCAAGAAGGTGCTGTCGGTAGCCGTTTACAATCACTACAAACGGTTGGCGGTTATTCAGTCTAAAGGTAGTGGCAAAGGTGGAGCGGATGATGCAGTAGAACTGCAAAAGTCTAACATTTTGTTAATTGGCCCAACTGGTTGCGGCAAAACTCTTTTAGCCCAAACCCTAGCGAAAATTTTAGATGTCCCCTTTGCCGTTGCTGATGCTACAACGCTGACGGAAGCAGGGTATGTGGGCGAAGATGTAGAAAATATCTTACTGCGACTGTTGCAAGTGGCAGATTTGGATATAGAAGAAGCGCAACGAGGAATTATCTACATTGATGAAATTGACAAAATTGCTCGTAAGAGTGAGAACCCGTCAATTACCCGCGATGTTTCTGGCGAAGGCGTGCAGCAAGCCTTGCTGAAAATGTTAGAGGGCACGATCGCCAATGTACCACCCCAAGGTGGACGCAAGCATCCTTATCAAGACTGTATACAGATTGATACAAGCAATATTTTGTTCGTCTGTGGTGGTGCTTTCGTAGGCTTAGAAAAGGTTGTGGATCAGAGAGTTGGCAAAAAAGCAATAGGCTTTGTACAACCTGGAGAAGGGCAAACGAAGGAAAAACGGGCAGCAGATACTCTCCGCCATTTAGCGCCGGACGATCTAGTAAAATTTGGTATGATTCCTGAATTTATTGGGCGCGTGCCAATGGTAGCAGTAGTAGATCCGCTAGATGAAGAAGCGTTGATGGCAATTCTCACCCAACCACGCAGTGCCTTAGTCAAGCAGTACCAAAAACTGCTGAAGATGGATAATGTCCAGTTAGATTTTAAACCAGAAGCTTTACGAGCGATCGCTCAAGAAGCCTACCGCCGTAAAACTGGTGCTAGAGCGTTGCGGGGCATTATCGAAGAACTTATGCTCGATGTAATGTACGAGTTACCATCCCGCAAGGATGTGACACGCTGTACAGTAACACGCGAGATGGTTGAGAAGCGATCGACTGCTGAACTGATAATACATCCATCTTCACTACCGAAACCAGAATCAGCTTAATAGTCATTAGTCATTGGTCATTAGTCATTGGTTATTTGTCAAGAACTAAGGAATAATAACTATGTACCAAGGACAAATGACTAATGACAACTGACAAAGGACAAATGATTAATGCCTTATATTAAAGTTCGTGGCGTTGACCATTACTACGAATGGGTGAAAAAACCATCTGGTTTGGTAAAACCAGTGATGGTTTTTATGCATGGTTGGGCTGGTTCGGCCAGGTATTGGCAAAATACCGCTAATGCTTTATCAGAACAATTTGATTGTTTACTTTACGACTTGCGGGGATTTGGTCGTTCTCGTGGTAAGCCAACCATCGCGCAAGCAAGTGAAGCTGTTGCCGAATCTGAGTCTCCACAACAAGAATCAGAGGCAATCAGAGAGTTGACTTATGAATTAGAAGAATACGCTGATGATTTGGCAGCTTTGTTAGATGGGCTGCATCTTCAGCGCGTCTATATTAATGCTCATTCAATGGGCGCGTCTGTTGCCACCTTATTTTTTAACCGCTACCCGCAACGAGTCGAACGAGGAATTCTAACCTGTAGCGGCATTTTTGAGTACGACGAAAAATCTTTTAGTGCTTTTCATAAATTCGGTGGCTATGTGGTGAAATTCCGTCCCAAGTGGTTAAGCAAAATTCCATTTGTTGACCGGATGTTTATGGCCAGATTTTTATATAGCTCAATACCACATTCTGAGCGTCAAGCTTTTTTAGAAGATTTTCTCGAAGCAGATTACGATGCAGCTTTAGGGACAATTTTTACCTCCGTTAGTAAGGCTCAATCTGAAGTGATGCCGCTTGAGTTTGCCAAGCTGACAGTGCCGACTCTACTCGTTGCCGGGGAGTATGACAAAATTATTCCAGCCGAGATGGGGCGTAAAGCAGCCGCACTAAACGACAAAGTGGAATTTGTGATGATTGCCAACACAGCCCACTTCCCAATGTTGGAAGATACTCCAACTTATATGAAATTAGTGCAAGAGTTTTTGCAAATTAATACCCCACAGCCACAAGTTAGATAACTTCTGGCGGTTTTTTAGACAGTTAAATGAACCTGTGTGATACCTTGACGCATTTTATATTGTCGCCTTAACCAAGACTTTTTAATTATTTTACCGAGTAAGGGAGCAAGTTGAATCAACAGCGATCGCAGCATGGCATTTTTTCGCAGTAGTTCGCCTTGTTTAGCTTCCTCTAACTGGAGTTGCTGGGCGCGGATAATTTCTGGCTGACGTTCTGCTTGGATGTGCGATAGTGCCATATCAATATCCTGGTGTTCAGCTTCTTTGTGCAACAACGGCACAAGATGATTAGCAGCAACAATAACATCACGGAATGCTAAATTAATTCCTTGAGCGCGGACAGGAGACATTGGGTGTGCAGCGTCACCGAGAAGTAATACTCCTGGTGCGTGCCATTGGGGACAATAACCAACTACAACAGAAAGCCGAATGGGGGATTCGATGGTGTCTGCATAATTACGGAAATGCTCTGCTAGCCATGAGGGTGATAGTGAGGCAAAAGTCTCTGCCCAGTTTCCTTGCTTAAAGTCAGTGTTTTCGGTTGCGGACATCACCCAAGCTAGATGCAGTTTTCCTGATTCTGCTCCATGAAAAATGGTAAATACGCGATCGCCATTTACAATAGTACGAAACACATTATCGGTTGCAAACTCAGGACTGGCGGCAAGTTTAAACCAGAGAATATCAATATTTTTGGGCTGGCGGACTAATTCCAATCCTATGCGTTGTCGCACCTGAGAATTCCGACCATCTGCCCCAATTACTAGGTCAGCAGTAAGTTCTCTGCCATCGTTTAGTACTACGCCTGCGACACGTTCGTTGCTCCACCGTAAATCCTTGACGGGAACACCCTGGATAAATTCAAACCCATCCTTGGTTTGAGCTTCCGAAATCAGTGCTTTGAGTAGCGGTGGTTGTGAAACCAGCGTACAGGGACGGGTTGCGCCCATTGGCTCCTCGACTCGAAACAATTGTTTTTCTCCCAGGATGAATTCCCATGCGTCGAGTTGTCGATGGGGAATCTGCTGTAACAATGCTGATAAACCCATTTGGTCTAGTGCATCTAATCCACTGGGCATTAATCCTTCACCGCGAAAAACACGATGAAAGTCTTTTGCTGCTTCAATTAACGTTACAGAAATACCGCGTTGTGCAAGGAGGAGGGCAAGGGTTGCACCTGTTGGGCCTGCGCCTACAATTACAATTTGCATTACGTTATCCCTGCTGTATTAGTTGTTCTCAAAGGTGTTCTGCACTAACTAGTTTTAGAATAACGAACCACAGAGGCACAGAGGGCACAGAGAAATGAGAGTTTGAGAGATATTTTGCCTAAGTCGTAATTAACTCAAACCCAGTTCTCTTTTTAGCAAGTTAATTGAGTTAATGCCGATATAATTTTCAACCTTAATTAGCTTTGGTGGACGAATAATATCTTCATCAGATGCTTGCACGGCTGCTTGCACTGCCGCAAAACTGGCTTGATCGCTTATTATTACTTCAGCGCGTTTAACCATTGCTTGAAGTTTATAGGCATCTTTTGGTTGCGAAGTCATCACAAGTAGTTCATCTCCTCGCAGACCGTGGAGGATGACTTCTGCGGCTCGTGCAATGCCAGAACTGAGGCTAACTATGCCTACACAATTTTCTTTTGGGAGGGTTTTCAAGAGGCTGAGTTCTTTGCTGTAATCGTAAATATCCAGAGGAATTACCCGTGCAGCTTTCGGGGCTGCGATCGCTTCCACATTACTGATAAAATACCGACTTGTAACTACTGTCGCAGAGGTAGTTTTATCTAAGACTGCTGTTAATTCTTCCATTGCGACCAATTGAACTGGTATTTTTAGCGATCGCTCTAATTCATAAACCATCAATTCACCAGCACCCATGTCATAAGATGGAACTGCAACCAGTACCCGCGCACTACAACGCAAGCGCCAGTCAATTTCCGCTAAGAATAGCTCTCTGGCTTGATTGAGGGAACATCCTTGAGAGAGCAGATCGTCTAGTGCTTTCTGCACAACTTGATAAGCATCAGGATTTTGTTTGAGAATTGGTGATTGCAGCCTACTACCGCCCTCATGACCTTGGGCACGAACATAAATACCCGAACCAGCCATACTTTCAACAAATCCGTCTTCTTCTAGTTGACGGTAAACTTTGCTAATGGTATTACGGTGTAATCCCGTTTGCATTGCCAGCGCTCGTGTGCTTGGCAATTTGTACGCTGGGGGATATTGCCGAGAAGCGATCGCAAAGCGGATTTGATTAAACAGCTGGGTTGATGCGGGAATTTCGCTGTCTGGCTGAATACGGAATTGAATCATCACCAAACCTCCTGAATACTAAATGCTGAGTTTCGAGTTTTGAGTATTAAGTGTTGCTTTTATACCCAGCACTCCTTTTTTGACCAGCTGTATTTGCTACATATCAAATATTTGATTTAAATATAAAATTTTTTGGGTAAAAATTTTGACTGCGCTCACTATGGTAATTGATAACTTTATTGAAAATAACTTGGACATACTGGCATAGTTATATCAAACAAACACACCGTTAATCACATAACACTGGTAAAAATTATTATGACAGAGCAAGCAATAATTACCACAACGGTTAATCTTTTGCAAGATAATATTCAAGTGTCTGCTTATTTAGCAGAACCCAAAGAACCTGGATTTTACCCAGGAGTCGTAGTATTACAAGAGATTTTTGGTGTCAACGTTCACATTCGGGATGTTACAGAACGGATTGCCAAACTTGGGTATGTAGCGATCGCACCTGCACTTTTTCAACGCACTGCTCCTGGCTTTGAAACCGGATACACGCCCGAAGATATTAAAATCGGCAGAGATTATGCCGCGCAAACTCAAGCCTCTGAGTTATTAAGCGATATTCAATCAGCAATTGACTACCTCAAAAATCTGCCCCAAGTGAAAAAGGATAGCTTTGGCTGTATTGGCTTCTGCTTTGGTGGTCATGTCGCATATCTTGCAGCCACTTTACCAGATATTAAAGCTACAGCTTCCTTCTACGGTGCTGGAATTACTACTCGTACACCAGGAGGTGGCACACCCACTGTCACCCGTACTAGAGAAATTCCAGGTACTCTTTATGCCTTCTTTGGCAAAGAAGATGCTAGCATCCCACCCGAACAAGTAGATGAGATTGAAACAGAGTTAGAAAAATATAGAATTCCTCATCGTGTGTTTCGTTACGATGGATCTGATCACGGATTTTTCTGTGACCGTCGTGCCAGTTATAATCCTAAAGCGGCAGCCGATGCTTGGGAGCAGGTAAAACAACTTTTTGGTCAACTGAACTAAAAACTGTGCAACCAAGTTCGTCATTGGTCATTGGTCATTTGTAAAGGACAACTGACAAATGACAAATGGCAATCTAAACTTCAATGACATCATCTCAAATAAAAATTAATCTTCAAAAGTCATGAATTCCGAATCGAAACTTTCTCAAGCAGCCAATTCGTCATTTACAATGGACGATTTTGCCAAAGCATTAGAAAAACACGACTACCAGTTTCAAAAGGGACAGGTTGTACATGGCAAAGTGTTCCAACTTGACCATGATGGAGCTTATGTTGATATTGGTGGCAAGTCGTCAGCTTTTCTGCCGCGCGATGAGGCTTCTTTGAGAGCAGTTACCGATTTATCGGAAGTGCTGCCATTGCAAGAAGAAATGCAATTTTTGATTATCCGAGATCAGGATGCAGAAGGTCAAGTCACCCTTTCTCGCAAGCAGCTGGAAATCCAGCACATCTGGGAACGATTGGCCGAAATGCAGGAGAATGCCCAGACTGTGCAAGTAAAGGTTATGGGTGTAAATAAAGGTGGTGTCACCGTAGATATTCTCTCTTTGCGGGGGTTTATTCCGCGATCGCACTTGGCAGAGCGTGATAATTTAGATGCACTCAAAGGTCAAAATCTGACTGTGGGCTTTTTGGAAATTAATAAAAACACCAACAAACTCATCCTTTCGCAACGTTTAGCAACTCGTTCTAGCAACTTCAGCTTATTAGAACTAGGTCAACTGGTAGAAGGTAAAGTTACTGGCATCAAACCTTTTGGTGTGTTTGTCGATTTAAATGGTATGGGGGCTTTGCTTCATATCAAACAGGTAAGCCAAAAATTCATTGATTCTCTAGAAAAAGTATTTCAAGTTGGTCAGCCAATTAAAGCTGTAATAATTGATTTGGATGAAGGGAAAGGGCGGGTTGCTCTTTCTACCAGAGTTTTGGAAAACTTTCCTGGTGAAGTGTTAGAGAATATGGATGAAGTGATGGCTTCGGCTGAGGCGCGTGCTAATAGAGCTAATAACAAAGCTTCTGAATAGTTTTAAAGTGGGCTGTTTGCATAAAGCGTTTAAATCGCCATCTAAAACAATTTTGAATTGTTAATACTCCCCCTGCATCTTCTACAAAGATATGGGGGAAATTTTTTATTTGTAGAAAATAAGTCTGTTACAAATATTTTTAAAAGTCTGAAGTGCTTAAATATTATACTTTGCAAGTCTCGATGCGAGAAAAGATAATAACCCACTACTTCGCAACAAACCTCCACCATCCATGTGCAGAAAACCGGAGGTGTCCCTCTGGTGCTGATTTTAAGGGGGTATCTTCAAGTTTGAAAACAGTCCCTAGATGCCCACCACACAAGAAGTAGCTGAGTATTTTTTTATTTGGGAGTCCCTAAAGTCGAATTTAATAAGCAAAAACAGCTTTTACTTATTCAAAAGCTGCTTTTACTTTCAGATTTCAGTGTTTTTCGCAAGCAAAAGTTGTGTTTACTTATTCAAAAGCTGCTTTTACTTTCAGATTTCAGTGTTTTTCGCAAGCAAAAGCTGTGTTTACTTATTCAAAAGCTGCTTTTGCTTTCTGATTTTGGTGTTTTCCGCAAGTAAAAGCTGTGTTTACTTACTCAAAAGCTGCTTTTACTTTCTCATTTTGGTGTTTTCCGCAAGTAATCCAGCATAGGGACTTGCAGAAAATAAATTATCCCAAATTATTTGCATACTTGTAGGGGCGCAAGCCCTTGCGCCCCTACAATGGGATATTTTTTTAACTGGAAGTCCCTTAATAGAGTTCTTCTTCTTTGTGAGTTTCGATTGTGAGATTAGAAGTTGGGTAAGCAACACAGGTAAGCACATATCCAGCTTCTATTTGATCGTCATCTAAGAATGATTGATCGCCTTGATCGACAGTACCTGATACGAGTTTACCTGCACAAGTCGAGCAAGCACCAGCGCGGCAAGAGTAGGGAAGGTCAATACCAGCTTCTTCAGCAGCGTCTAGAATATAGGTATCGTCTTCAACCTCAAGTGTTTTGTCCAGTCCTTCGGCTTCGTTGATAAGTCTAACTTGATAAGTAGCCATTGAAAAATCCTCTCTTTTATGAACGGCAGTATAAGTTATCTTAAGGCAAAGGTCGCGGCTGTTCTGTGGAATTAGCCGCTAGTTTATATTTGCTTCAATTCTGATACTACGAGAAAAATTAAACTATGTAACTGGAAATCGAACCCGATTAGTAATGAAATTTAGTTACTTAATCCTGATAAGTTTTATTTATGTATTTCCGGCTTTATTCAGGCTGTAATAATAAAAAGCTATCTCTTAACAAAGGAAACATGATTAAATTTGATATTATCTAAAATTTAATTTGCAACAAAGCTTTGACTCATAAAGTAAGATTTTTGTCAAGATAATCGATAAACTTGAGAGGTTGTTTGAAATCAAAAAATTTCCTGCAATAACAAGGCTAACAAAAACCTATTTATAAGCCAATACAGTTCAGATAAGACCAAAACACTTGTAGAGACGGCGATTTATCGCGTCTCAAAAACCCAAAATTTTTACCAGTAGTCCTTAACCCAAGCGTATTGATTTATAAGCAGGTAACATAATGGGTTTGTTCCAAGTTTTTATATAGCAGGATTATGTATAATTCAGGAGCATCTTTGGAAAAAGCAAGAGTGCGTGTAGGTTTGGTAGGTACTGGGTATGCGGCAAAGTTTCGGGCTGAGGCATTGCTCCATGATGAGCGATCGCAATTAATCGCAGTTGTTGGTCATACCGCAGAAAAAACAGCAGCCTTTGTCAGAGAATACCAGATTAAAGCGTTGAGTTCTTGGCAAGAGCTAGTAGATCGGGAAGATGTAGACCTGGTGGTGATTTGCACTGTTAATCGAGATCATGGTGCGATCGCTCATGCAGCACTTAGCAACGGCAAACACGTAATTATAGAGTATCCCCTTTCATTGGATATAGTCGAAGCTGAGGAGTTAATCGCCCTAGCCAAAGCACAGCAAAAGCTCCTGCACGTCGAACACTTGGAACTTTTAGGTGGTTTGCATCAAGCCTTGAAGAAAAACTTAGACAAAATTGGTGAAGTGTTTTATGCTCGCTACAGCACCATCAATCCCCAAAATCCTGCACCCCGTAAATGGACTTATAACCACGAGTTGTTCGGTTTTCCCTTAATTGGAGCGCTATCTCGCCTACATCGCCTCATCGATTTATTTGGTACAGTATTTACTGTTAACTGTCACCAGCGATATTGGGAAATAGAACCGGAATATTACCAGACCTGTTTTTGTACTAGCGAACTCTGTTTTAACAGTGGACTTTTAGCCCAAGTAGTTTACGGCAAAGGCGAGAGTATTTGGCAATCAGAACGCAAGTTTGAAGTTCACGGCGAAAAAGGTGGTTTAGTTTTTGATGGCGACACAGGAATTTTCATTCAGCCAGGGGAAACAACACCTATAGAGGTTGGCCCTCGTCGGGGTTTGTTCGCTAAAGACACGAATATGGTATTAAACCATCTTTTTGATGGCACTCCTTTGTACGTTACCCCAGAGGAGAGTTTGTATACCTTAAAGGTTGCTGATGCTGCACAAAGGGCTGCACAGACAGGGTTCACTATGTTTATGTAAATTTGTCTAGATAAAAGTTAATGAAAACCGAACTAATTGTTATTTTATCCCAACGAGAAATAGAGAAAATGCGTCAAGCTGGGCGTTTAGCTGCTAAACTTCTCCAGCATCTTGAACCATTTGTAAAGCCAGGGGTTAGCACTCTGGAACTAAATGATGAAGCCGAACGCTGGACGCAAGCGCACGGAGCAAAAAGCGCCCCTCTTGGCTATAAGGGTTATCCCAAATCGATTTGCACTAGTGTAAATGAGGTAATTTGTCATGGCATTCCTAACGCCAAGCAGATTCTCAGAGATGGTGACATTATTAATATTGATGTAACGCCCATTGTTGAAGGTTATCACGGCGATACATCGAAGACATTCTTTGTTGGTACTCCTTCTCCAAAAACGAGGAAGCTGGTAGAAGTGACAGAAGAGTGTTTGCGCCTGGGGATTGCTGAAGTTAAACCTGGGGCCCGCATTGGAGACATTGGTGCAGCTATTCAAGAGTATGCTGAAGGACAAGGCTTTTCTGTAGTGCGAGATTTCGTTGGACACGGGATCAGTAACATATTCCACACTGCGCCGGATGTTCCCCATTATGGCACTCGCGGTAAGGGTAAGCGCCTCAGACCAGGGATGGTTTTTACTATTGAACCAATGATTAATGAGGGGACTTACGAAGTTGAAGTTCTCAGCGATAAGTGGACTGCGGTAACGCGCGATCGCAAACTATCCGCTCAATGCGAGCATACCTTAGTTGTAACTGAAGATGGCGTTGAAATTCTTACCCTACCTGAAGGCGAGAATTACTAAACGACTGATAGGTTTTTCGTAAGAATTCAGGAGTCAGAATTCAGAATTCAGAATAGTTAAAGAATCAGGAGAACATTTGATGACTAAATATACCAATCATTCTAGATTCCTGATAAATTCTGGCTCCTGACTCCTGGGTGCTGAATCCTTACGGTTTTTCTTTTACTTGATTAACATAATGACTCAAATTGCTGCGGAAAACGTCACACTTGAGCAGCTAATATTGCTCTATGGATTAGAGTTAGTTGATTCGGAAGAATTCTTTCGAGAGTGGCAAGATGACCTACCTGAACTGACAAACTTAGAAAAGCAACTATTGGATCAAATAAAGGCAGGTTACTTAAATTTACGAAACCATCCGCCTTTATTAGAAAATACAGTTAATACGACTGTTTTATCGCCACTACTATTCATTGGCAAGTTTTATCTACCTCCTTTTTATGTCAAATTAGAGAAGTCTATCGAGATTGAAACACAAGACAACCAAATTATTATCAAAGGACGAATTGACTTCTTACTTTTAAATCAAAAATTATGGGTAACAGTCATTGAGTCAAAACAGGTTGCTTATTCTGTAGAAGCAGGACTCGATCAAATTTTGGCATATATGCTGGCTGCTCCTCAGTCACAAGATGTAGTATTTGGCATGATTACTTCTGGTGGCAGTTTTATGTTCATTAAACTGGTCAAAGGCGATCCTCCTCGCTATGCCACTTCAGACATTTTTGATGTCCGTAACCGTGGTAATGAGTTGTATAGTGTACTCCAGATTTTGAAGTGTATTAGTCAACTGCCCGATCAAAGGAAGTTAGAATAATCAAGAGCGGCAATACCTGCTCTAGTTCTGAACCTGGAAGGACAAATCTTTATGGTCTCTTTTATCAACTAAAAATCAATATTTATTATATGAGAAATTAAAACATATATGGGGGTAGATTATGACTCAAGCGTTGCCTAAATTACTCAGCTTCAATGAATTTATCGAATGGTATCCCAATGACGGTAAACGCTATGAATTGCACAAAGGAGTAATTATTGAAATGCCACCCCCAAGTGGTTCGCATGAGAAAGTTGTAGGATTTATAGCCCATAAGCTAACTGTCGAGTTTGATCGCCTGAATCTTCCCTACACTATACCCAAAACTGCATTAATCCAAACTCCTTCTGCCGAATCCGCTTATTCGCCTGATGTGTTGCTGCTAAATCTTGATAATCTTGACAATGAACCGCTTTTTCAAAAACAGTCAACAGTAAGCCAAGCAGCATCAGTTCCAATAGTTATAGAAGTTGTTTCAACCAATTGGCGAGATGATTACTACAATAAGCTTAGAGATTATGAAGAAATGGGAATTCCTGAATATTGGATTGTTGATTATGCTGCATTGGGCGCAAGAAAGTTTATCGGCAATCCTAAACAAGCTACTAGTTTTGTATGCGAATTAGTTGATGATGAATATCAAATGACAGCGTTTTAAGATAACACCGCGATTTCATCACCTACCTTTCCACAATTAAATTTAACTGCACAGCAAATTTTTAATGCGGCTAACTAATTTTTTATAACTCAATACGGTTCAGTTTTTGAGTTTTTGAGACGCGATAAATCGCCGTCTCTACAAGTGTTTTGGTCTTATCTGAACTGTATTGTTTTATAACTATCTTCCCAATTTATTAGGAATACCTTCACAACCACCAGGAATAGTAGCTCTAGTTTTTTCACCACCCCAAGCGCAACAGTAGCAACGCACAGACTCAGACATTCGTTGCACATTGCTGAAATCGGCATTTTCCACCACAGCGCCAGTTTGTTCGCCGGTTTCATAATCTGGTGGTTCAGTGCGACTGCGGGGTGATGCTTTATCTACTACACCGTAGAATAGACGAATCCCGTTGATGTCAGCACCATTGAGATTAGCACCGTATAGAATTGTGCGGGAGAGGTTGGCTTTCACTAGATCGCAATCGGCTAGGTTAGCGCGGACAAGATTAGCTTCGCTGAGGTCAGTCCAACGTAAATCAGTGCCAGAAAGGTCTGCTGCGGCTAGCATTACGCCCAAATCGATGACACGCAAACCTTCGAGGCGGTCTTCTGCATATCCGCCAGTCCCATCGAGAATGGCTCGACCTAATAAGCGATCGCGTTTTAAGGGCGACAATAACTTAGAACGCGAGAGAAAACGGAGAATTTTCGCTTTTCCACTACCATCGACACTACTTAAAATCGCCGCCGTGCGTCCTTCAGCGATCGCTCTTTCTTGAGGCCAATCTTCTAATAGCCCTTCTTCATCTAATACCAAATCTGAAACGCCTTGAAAATAGGAATCAATCGTCTGTTGCTGGGTGATAATATTTTGCTGAACTGTGAGGAGGTTCTGCTGAATTGTCAAGTCTTTGGAAATGACATATTGCCGCCAAGCTACATAAACGGCAATGATAGCGATGAGAATTTGTCCCAAAGCGCCAAACCATTCTGCTAGGCTACCAGCAATATCCCAGTTAATTTTGCGTCCTAAAGCAAGTAAGCGATCGCTCACACCTGTGAACCGGATCAAGCCGATGATGGCTACTATTAATCCCAAAAAGGCCACAAACAAGGTGCGTTCTTGGGGTGAAAACCACTCATCTAAAACTATTTGTAACCAAGGCAATAATATCGCTAGGGATAACAGCAAACTCATCAGCGTTCCGATAATGCCGACGATCCAGTTATTAAGGATAATTCCAATGAAGGTGATGGCGATCGCTATTAAAGTAATTAGCAATGCCCTTGGCTTAACTGTGAATTGCTTGGTAGTAGGTTGCTTGAAATCAGAACGGGCTTGTTGTAAAGCAATTGTATGTTGCGGAGATTGCAAAGACCCAATCGCCGCTAGTACATCTGAGGTTAGGTTTTTCTCAGTTGAACTACCGTCAAAGTCATCTGGTTGCAAATCGTTTTCGGGGATTGGTTCTGGGGTTGGTAGATTAGAGGAATTGGATTCAATTGTCATGTTTTCTATTTTGCCCCAGCAGATTCAGTTCAACATCTGTTTTATCAGAAATTCCACTAAACCAAAAACCTGTATTTTAGGCAACTTAGAAACGGGCGTTGCTGATTCCATGTATGAAAATGATTTTGCATAATACCAAAATCGTTGTAGAGACGGGGAAAAGGTTAAAGGGTAAAGGTTAAAGATTTTTTATTTCCCATTTCCCCTTCCCCTTTTCCCCTTAACCAACAAGTATTGAGGATAGCTTAATTTTTGCGAGTCAATGCAACAAAGATGCAGGTCGATATAACAAAGACGCAAGTCAATGCAACAAAGATGCAGGTCGATATAACAAAGACGCAAGTCAATGCAACAAAGATGCAGGTCGATGCAACAAAGATGTAGGTCGATGCAACAAAGATGTAGGTCGATGCAACAAAGATGTAGGTCGATGCAACAAAGACGCAGGTTGTCTCGTTAAGTTTGGTCTACAGTTTGAATTGTCAGCATTTGAGGGGGCGTAGCATCAGGTGGGTAGAGAAAATCCACTTGTACAAGTCGCTGCTGTCCAGCGGATATTTTTAATTGAGCAAGCGGTTCTCCCATCTGTCCCCGTTGTTGAACTAAATGCCAGTATTGGGTTCTGGGTAAACCATTATCGTCATTGTAGCGAATACGAACTGTGCCTCGGAAAAACACAGATGCTTGAGGTGGTGAAAAAAAGCGAAGCCCTGGTTTACTTAATTCATCTTCTTTGATAGGCGTTTGGAAAAGCACCTTTATAGTTTGCGGCTTATCCGTATTGTTGATTAATGGTAGAGAGATGTTGTATTCAATGCCGTAGTTGCCGTGAGCTTCGTAAGCAGTACCAGGATAACGCGCCACTAATTTAGCAGTTTGGTTTTGTCCAGTACCCATTTTGCCTGCCAGAAGGGTACTTAAACCGTAGGAAAAAGCTTGTCCTGATTCGGGAATTGTCAGGTATGAACTATTCGAGTCGGTAACTTGTACTTGCCAACGAGAACCAACAGCTACCCCCGCTACCCGTCCGTAAATTTCTGCTGCTCCTTCAAGGTGATTGGGAGGACTGGGAGCAGGTTCACGGGGCCCTGCAAAATCACCATTTTCTAACAAATTCTCCCATTCTTCTAAAGTGGGCGCTCGTTCACTACCATCGGTATTGGGTTTGGCAAACATCGCTAGGTTCGCCAGATAAACTGGACGATCGCTATACAAACGTAACAAAGTAGAACGTCCATTCAATGGCGGGGTCAAAGAACGCACTGGAATGGGATGATTCATTAACATCCGGCTTTGTTTTGGTGGAATTAGCAACTGGGCTGGCCATCCTGACTGTCGTCTGACTCGTAGCATATCATTCATAACGCGATCGCCTGGCCCTGCAAAAATATTTCCCGAATTATTTGATTGCATGGCGGGAAGTTTGATAAAAGGAGCATCAGGTTGACTAAGATAACTAGCTGCTTGCAATATATTGACAGTTGCAGGGCGATCGCTGGGATTATAAACAATCACCCCCAAATAAAGAGTCCGCAAATCATTTGGAGTCTCAATCGCTCTAGCAATGTGGTGAGAAAATAAATCAAACCGTCCCTGAAATGGAAAGTTCAGGTGGGCGCTAGGCACTTTTTTGCCTTGAGGAGGAAATGTAGACAGCAGAATTCCTTCACTCTGAACTACTTCTGGGTTATTACTGTTAAATACTGGTACTTCGTCGAGATGTCCTGTTAAAGGTCTTGTTTGTTGGGGAATAAAGATTTCCTGTGGTGTAGGTGCAGGAGAAGGCGATGCTTGAGCCAAAAACAAATAGGAAATAAAATTAAGCATTTATTCAAAAAGCAATTTATCGCTGAAGTTAAGAATACAGCATACCTAATCTATACCTTCGAGGTGAATAAGTATTCCTGCCAACCACAAATGAGGCAATACTCTGTGGGTACTCCGTTGGAGAACTCGTAGAGTAGCCGCTTCTCTACGAGAGGCTCTACGCGAATTCGTCTACATGAATTGCCCCCACAACATGGGTCTATTTACTATCCAATGATAAAAACATATATTATGGGGTGGGCATCTTGCCCGCCTAAATTAATTAGCGTGCAGGATGTCCACCCCACAAAATTGAGTAATTTATTTGTTAGAATTCCCAGTCTTTTGCCCTCAATTAAGGTGCAAGGGCATTACCCCGAATTAGACTACCAATAGTTTTGGCAGTAATCTTCAATTGGGTGATGGGATTAGCTGGGACAACCGTCTTATACAAATAGCTATCGAATGTTAGCCGTTGTACATCGAGGTCATCACACATTTCCACAAACGCCTCGCGGGTAGCGTCGGAGCGATAGAATACAGTTTGCAGAATGTCCAGCACCTTGTAAGTGAGTCCGTATCTCTTATCCCAACGCTTCAGGTAAACCTTAAGGTCGCCTTCTGTAGGAATCCGGCTACCACTATTAGATGCTTCTACAATGGTTTCGGCACACATCCGCCCAGATTTAGCGGCAAAATAAATACCTTCACCAGAGGATTTGGTAACATAACCGGCAGCATCTCCTACCAAAGCGATGCGACCAACGACACGACGGGGACGGGGATGTTCGGGAATGGGGTGGGCTTCAACTTTGATGATTTTACCGCCTGCTAATTTTTCGGAAGCACGGGCGCGGATACCAGCTTGTAACTGTTTGATGCTGGCCTTATTGATTTGCATCGTGCCAGTACCGACAGCTACGTGGTCATATTTGGGGAAAACCCAAGCGTAGAAATCGGTCGAAACGTCATCACCGACATACATTTCGGCGAGGTCGTTGTAGTAGGCCATTTTGTCTTCGGGTAAGCGAATTCGCTCTTGGAAAGCGATCGCATAATTGTAATCCCCAGCGTCCATTTCTTTAGCAACGCGAGAATTAGCCCCATCCGCCCCAATGATTAAATCCACCTTCAGAGTTTTAGCAATACCCTGTGATATGCCTTCTGCATGGTCAACGTAATGAATGGTATAGGGATCGGTATTGTTTCCTGGTATATCAAGTTTATGAACAGTGGCATTAATTAAATTTGCACCTAGTTTGGCCGCGCGATCGCGCAAAAAGCCATCTAGCACTTCCCGGCGGCACATTCCTATATATTCATCTTCATTTATCAGATTGATATCAACCTCCCGATTAGAAGGCGAAATCATTTTCATCTTCCGTACTCGGCGATCGATAATCTCTGGTGGTAAGTCAAATTCACTCACCATACAGAGGGGAATTGCACCCCCACAAGGCTTTGCATTATCCAGCTTTCGCTCAAACAGGTAGGTTTCAATCCCAGAGGCTGCCAGTGTTTCTGCGGCAGATGAACCAGCAGGGCCTGACCCAATAACAGCAACCCGTAGTGTCAAAGGTCTTTCTCCCAAATCTTCACATTTACCGAGAGCATACTATCACGGTCTTTCTGGTGATTTGGCGGTTTACCGTCAGGTTTCTGCACAAATGCAATATTCCTTAATGTTTCGATACGAAGTGGGGATTGGGAATTGGAAATTGGGAAGAATATTACCTAGTCCCCAATCCCCAATCCCCAGCCGCCAATCCCCAGTCCCCAGTCCCCAGTCCCAAAATATGCAGATTTCCTTATTTGATTCTCTTACTAGACAAATTAGTGCCGCCGCAATTAGCGGATATCAAAAGCATATTTCCCCACACAAAGGTTTTGCTTGTGCCCACAGAATACTATATGGCGGCGAATCTTGCTCTGCGTACTTTAAGCGGGTAATTGCTCAAGAAGGTTTGAAAGTAGCATTTGTCCATTCTCGTGAACGATTTCAAGCTTGCAAGGAAGCTAACCATATTTTGCGTAAACGTGCAGTTGCTTGCCGCTATATATCTATGCAAATCGAGAATTCAGAAGAATCTCCAGAGGAGGCAGAAACGCAGCAACGACAAAAAGCATCTGGTAAAGTTGGTCAAAACCCCTCATTTATTACCAGCAATAATACTGAATGTTTTGATTGTACTGATTTGGGCTGCAATTGTGCCGAGATGGTTAGCATAATTCCTGATTGTGGTTCCCCCGATTGTGGTTCCCCCGATTGTAGTGGCATGGATTGTGGTTCTCTAGATTGTAGTGGTGTTGATTGTAGCTGCCTCGACTGCGGCAGTTGCGGTAGCTAAATCTTGTTCATCTATAAATAACTATGTATGGTATATGTAAGACACAGTAATCCTACCAAGGATCTGTAGATTTAGTTGCAGAGGTATAGCAGCAGTGGGCATAGTAGTTGAGAACGTCTCCAAACAATTCGGGAGTTTCAAGGCAGTTGATGAGGTTAGCCTGGAAATTAAGAGTGGTTCGCTGGTTGCGTTACTCGGGCCATCGGGATCGGGTAAATCTACGCTATTACGGTTAATTTCAGGTTTAGAAATGCCAGATAGCGGCAAAATCCTGCTTACTGGTAAAGACGCTACATACCAAAGCGTACAGCAGCGCAATATTGGCTTTGTATTTCAGCATTATGCCTTATTTAAGCATTTGACTGTCAGACAGAATATTGCTTTTGGTTTAGAAATTCGGAAGGCACAGCCAAAGAAGATTAAGGGAAAGGTAGAACAGTTACTAGAGTTGGTGCAATTGAGTGGATTAGGCGATCGCTATCCATCACAACTTTCTGGTGGTCAAAGACAACGGGTAGCTTTAGCAAGGGCTTTGGCAGTAGAACCGGAAGTTTTATTGCTAGATGAACCCTTTGGCGCACTCGATGCTAAAGTCCGCAAAGATTTACGGGCATGGTTACGCCGCCTCCATGATGAGGTTCATGTTACCACGGTTTTCGTCACCCACGACCAAGAGGAAGCAATGGAAGTTTCCGATGAGGTTGTGGTGATGAATAAAGGGCGCGTGGAACAGGTGGGGACACCAGCAGAAATTTACGATAATCCTGCCACCGCGTTTGTAATGAGCTTCATTGGCCCAGTAAATGTGTTACCCAGCACCTCGAAGATTTTTCAAAGTAGCGGGTTTGATGCACCACACCCACAAGTGTTTTTGCGTCCGCAAGATGTGATTTTAGAAAAGGTTGCCAACGGTGCTACTACGGCTGCCACAGTAAGCCGATTGATACATTTGGGTTGGGAAATTCAGGTAGAATTAACTTTTGATGATGGGCAAGTGGTGATGGCGCATTTAACACGCGATCGCTTTAATGATTTAGAGTTAGAACCGAAACAGCGTGTCTATGTGAAACCAAAGGATGCGAAATCCTTCCCAGTGTCTTATTCAATTTAGACTTTTGCCATCCCAATAGTAAAAACTCCTAGTTAATCGCTGTATAATTCAGCTATTTGCTAGGAGTTTTAATTTTACGTTAACTAGAGGGGGCATCATTTTATAATACTGAAATCGTTTCTAATTAGGATGTTATAAAAGTTATATTTTTGGCTAAGGCATAATTACAGATAATATTAAGTATACCAGAACTAACCAACTGCAAACCCTGTATATTGTCTTACCAATGGTTCATGAAATGCTAAAACAATATCTTCTTTTGGAATTCCTAAATTAACTAATTCATTAGCAATGCCAATCTCAGTTCCATCATGCTGTATCCAAATTTTGTTGTTTTTAATATCGAGATGTAACACGCACCCATACATTGGATGGCGATTTTTCCAACCTGTATAAACAACCTGATAATGATCCCGTTCTGTGTCAAAAACTAGTTCTGTTTCCACTTCATTATCCGATGGACTATCTTTAGCGTATTCAGTTAATAAATGTTTGATATGTGTACGATATCGTTCTATCTTTTCCATTCTAAAATCACCTCATTATTAGGGTCATAATTTGCGTAAAAAATACTATACTTCCTCAAAAGCAGCCGGATAAACAACCTTTCCTTGATACTTTTTTTCATAGCTTTGCAGTACTTTAACCATGAATACATCCTCTGGTACTGGAAAAGGAGAAGTGATTTCATAATTAACAGAAGCCTGAAAGCCAAAGCGATTATAGAAGTGGGGATGACCAAGTACAATAACTACAGCTTCTTTCTTTACATCTGCTATTTCCAACCCTGCTTGTACAAGTTTGCTGCCAATACCCTGTCTTTGAAATTGTGGATGAACTGCTAAAGGTGCTAGACCAAGTACCTGTAGTGTTTCTTGACCCACTAAATCAATGTAGCTGAATAAAATATGACCAACTACAGCATTTTCAACCTCTGCAACCAGAGAAAGTTCTGGAATGTAGCGATCAGAACAGCGAATTTTCTCTACAAGTTTAGCCTCATTTTCCTGCCCAAAAGCTAATGTATTCACCTCAGCTATTACTGTGTAGTCGGGCAGAGTTTCACAACGAATATCGATCATTTTAAAACCAATTACTTGAAGAATTCAGAAATCAGAATTACTTATAACTTAATCTGTGCTAATTAAAACTCAATATTGAGATCCTACCCAAGGGTGAGTGACATTATACATCATAAATTTATGTTGCAAATAGTACTCCCTATAGCTAGCGTAAAGTGGACAATTTGACAATCTTTAATACTAAAACTACTTGGCGTATAGTCATAATCTGTCCGCACGCAACCAGAACGCAAGACACTTAATATATGGTTCGAGAGCTAGAAAAAAAACGCCAGAGTGCAAAGTTTCCCGAAACTGCACCGGCTGCAAATCCCGTATTTTTTAGAACCTATAGCCGCCGCACAAAGGCAGGACTAAGGGAAACATGGGATGAGGTATGCGATCGCACTCTCCTTGGTTTAGTCGAGTTAGGAAAGCTCACTCAAGAAGAAGCTGCCATACTCGATAAGATGCAGCGCAGCTTGAAAGCTATGCCCAGTGGACGCTGGTTATGGGTTGGTGGCACTGACTGGATAACCAAACCCAAGAACTTTTCCGGCGCTTATAATTGCACCTCTACCAATCTCCAAGACTGGAGTGCCTTCGGATTAATGATGGATTTGGCAATGATGGGCTGTGGTACTGGAGCCGTTCTAGAACCACAATTTATTAACCAGTTGCCCCCCATTCGTAATCAACTGAATGTCACTGTAAAAGGTGAAATTGGCAGTACTCCTGTGCAACAGCGACGTGAATATACTCAAACTCATATAGAAGGCAATAACGTCACTATTCACGTGGGAGATAGCCGTGAAGGTTGGGTTGAATCATATCAAACCCTATTAGAACTTTCCACTGACGAACAATTCTCAGCAGAAATTGAAGTATTAGTTGATATCAGCGATGTTAGAAAAGCGGGAGAAACTCTCAACGGCTTTGGAGGAGTTGCTAATCCTGTAAAATTGCCTGTACTGTATCAAGGATGTGCATCTATTCTCAATAAAGCTTTAGGACGACAATTAAATTCAGTTGAATGCTGTCTATTAATAGATCAGGCTGCTGTAACAATTGTTGCAGGCAATATACGTAGAAGTGCGGGGATGCGTCAGTTTATTGCTGACGATCAACAAGGAGCCACTGCCAAAGATAACTTATGGCAGCAAGATGAAAATGGCAACTGGCGAATTGATCCAGAGCGTGATGCACTGAGGATGGCAAACCATACCAGAGTTTTTCATCGCAAACCAACCTTAGAAGAATGTCTGAATGCTGTCCGCAAACAATATTATAGTGGCGAGGGAGCGATTCAATGGGCTGGTGAAGCCGTGGCGCGATCAAATATTGATTTGCTGCCAACACAAGCTTTGAAAGTTGAGTTTTTACAAGCTTATGAACAAGGAACAGCAAAAGAGTGGTTAGAAGAACGCTATTCAAATCTTGATGCTAATGAGTTAGAACATCGTTTAGCTCGCTATGGGCTAAATCCGTGTGGTAAGTGATTTTGCCTCACGTTAAAAACCTCGCAAAAACGGGGAAAGCTGAGATGCTAATCCCGTGGTAATCAAAGAAATTAAAAAGTCTTTGACACCGTACAGCGTAGAGAGTGAAACTAGATGACATCAGAAATTTGTGTCTAGAATATAATCTTTCCAAGAGTGCGGGGGTGGATGTGAAAAACACTTTTATTATCTAAAGTCACATCTGCAAAAGGTACGCGGAGCTACTGCAAATAATCAAGCAGTAGAACTAGGGGATAAAAAGCCTCTAGGGTAACAAAGAAAGGAAATCATTGGTACTAATTTCCACTGCAATTTGTCTGAGGTTCACCTTAATCAAATCGATCCACGTAACTACAAAGAACAAGAAGAAGCTTTCACTGCTGGGGCGTTATCTGTAGCAGCACTTTTAAATCACAAATTCCTGGAACCACGCTATCAATACAGCCGTGAATTAGATCCGATTGTGGGAGTTTCTTTTACGGGTTTATTTGATTTCTTTGTCCATGCTTTTGGTGTTGATTGGCTGCGCTGGTGGGAAGCAGGAAGACCTGCAACTCCACAAGGATTAGCTTTCAAGCGTGAGGAAGAAAAATATCTCAGTTCTTGGAAAGATATTGTACATCGCGTGGTTTGGGATTATTGCGATCGCCACAATCTCAAACGTCCAAATCGCTGTACCACCGTCCAACCCAGTGGTACTAAAGCTTTGTTAACTAATGCTAGCTCAGGCTGGCATCCCCCCAAAGCTCAAAGATTTATTCGCCGCATCACTTTCGGCAAAAATGACCCAGTAGCCTTAGCTTGTATTGACTACGGTTACAATGTCATTCCCTCTCAATCAGATAAAGATGAACAGGGTAATTTGCTCAACGATCCTTTTGATCCACGGGTGAGTGAGTGGTTAGTAGAAATTCCGGTTTCTGTATCTTGGGCAGATTTACCAGGGGCTGATGAAATTGATGTTTCTAAGTTTTCAGTTTTAGCCCAATTTGATTTTGTCCTCCAGGTTCAACGCTGGTATGTGACTCATAACACCTCAGCTACTTTGGAACTTCGTTCTGATGAAATCGAACCTTTGGGACAAAAAATCTATGAAACTATTCAGAGCGATCGCGGGTATATTTCAGCAGCCCTTCTAGCTCGTTTTGATGACTTGCAATCATTCCCACGTTTGCCATTTGAACCAATAGATAAACCAACCTACGATCGCTTGAATCAAGAAGTGAAAGTACGGCGGAAGACAGATGATTTCTGTGCAGTCTTAAGCCGTTACGATTTAGGCGAAATGTCCGAAGCTGGCCCTAGTGGTTGTGATTCTGATAAATGTATGTTTCCCGATCAGCAACCAAGCTCATAAGAAATAATTCGTAATTCGTAATTCGTAATTCGTAATTATGTTGGCTAGATGAGAAAGTAAGCCCGCGTAGATAGCGTCATTACGAATTATGATTACATCAAATTATGAAGAGCGTTATTTATCTATTAGAATAAACAGCAGTGGTTTCACATAATATTTAACCACTGCTTTTTTATATGAACTCTGAACGATGAGAACCCCGACTTCTCTAAGAAGTCGGGGTTCTAAGCCTTAATTACGTCGCTCTATTTAAGACAATGAAAGCTTACGAAATTCAAAGTAACGCTGGGATTGATGCGATCGCATTAGTTGATCGCGCTGAACCAAAACCAACTGCGGGACAAGTTCTCATTCAAGTTAAAGCAACATCCCTAAATTACCGCGATTTGCTCGTTGCTGAGGGTGCTTACGGCGCTGGACAGAAATATCCCTTAATTCCCCTATCTGACGGTGCGGGGGAAGTTGTGGCGATAGGGGAAGGTGTTATACGGGTGAAAATAGGCGATCGCGTTGCTGGTATTTTCTTCCAAGACTGGATTTATGGCTCTTTAAATAAAGAGAAGATGAAATCCGATCGCGGAGGCGGTATCGATGGAATGCTGGCTGAGTATGTCGTATTACACCAAGATGGTTTGGTAATATTACCTGATTATTTATCCTATATTGAAGGGGCGACTTTACCCTGTGCAGCAGTCACAGTTTGGCACGGATTGGTGACAAAAGGTAATATTGGTGCAGGTGATAATGTTTTATTACTCGGTACTGGCGGAGTTTCAATTTTTGCTCTCCAGTTTGCCAAGATACATGGTGCTAGAGTGATTATTACTTCTAGCAGTGACGAGAAATTGGCACGAGCAAAACAGCTTGGTGCTGATGATATAATCAACTACAAAACAACACCAGATTGGGAAAAGCAAGTTTACCAATTGACAAATCGCACAGGTGTAGATCATGTAATTGAAGTAGGCGGTGCAGGAACTCTGCCAAAATCATTACAAGCAGTCCGCATTGGGGGACGGATTAGTTTGATTGGCGTACTATCAGGTAGAGGAAGTGAAATTGACCCGATGCCAATACTTTTTAAGAGTTTAACAGTTCAGGGCATTTATGTTGGCAGTCGGGAAATGTTTGAGGCGATGAATCAGGCGATGCAACAACATCAAATAAAACCAATTATCGATCGGGTTTTTCCTTTTGCTGAGGCACAAGAAGCTTATCATTATCTCAAAAGTGCGGCTCACTTTGGGAAAGTCGTAATTAGTAATTCGTAATTCGTAATTTTAAAGAGTTTAATCAATACTGTTCGGTTAAGGCAAGAGACGCGATGAATCGCCGTCTCTACAATAATCAGTCTTTTGTAGAGACGGCGATTTATCGCGTCTTCTCTTTGTGATGATTTCTCGTGTTTTTACGATCTAGAATTTCCATCAAAAAACATTAACCGAACCGTATTGAGAGTTTAATTCTATGTTTCAAGTGAAAATTTAAACTTCACTTGAAACATAGTTATGAATTACGATTTAAACGGCAGCGAGAGTAGGCGCAGCAAATTTAGCATATCGCTCGATGTAGAATTCCTTTGAGTGAGCGATCGCTTTCACAGATTCACGCTCTTTTAAAGCATGTTTCCATTGGCGTACACGGGTAAATTGCTCTGGTATCCCAAAACCACGATATTGCTTCAATGCAGCCCAGCGCTCAAACCAAGGGAAATAGGTAAAATCCACCAAACTGATAGATTCGCCAAACCAGTAAGGGCCTTCCCCAGATAGCTTTGCCAAACCTTCGTTTTCAATGAATTCCAGGTGTTTGGATAGTTCCTGTTTAGCTTCTTCTTGTTTTTGAGGATCTGAACTCCGCAGCAGGGTAGAAAAAGCGGGGACGAACCTAGTATTAGCAAAATCGATCCAGATACGAGCCTGCGCTCTAGCAGCAGGATTGCTGGGTAACAGTGGTGGATTGGGAAATACCTCATCAAGATACTCGTTAATTACTGCTGATTCCCAAACTCGGTTATCGCCATGAGCGATCGCAGGTACTTTACCATAAGGAGAAACTTTGGTAAAACCTTCAGGTTTATTCTGCAAATCAATTTCAATCAAATCGAAGTCGATGCCCTTCTCTTGGAGTACCAACCGGGTACGGTGAGCATAAGGACAAACAACTGCACTATATACTTTGATTTGGGCCATGTTTAAGTTCCTTGGTAAATAGGACTTGTTAATCGGCATTGGGAATTGAATTTTCATCCAAAATCCCAAATCTTAAATTGTTAGTGTCACGAAACCTTTTTGAAGCGGGTGTAGTATAAAAAAAAATTCTTGACACTAACCAAACTTTTAAATTTGACTATTAGGTAAAGTTAGGAAATTGGGAATTGGGAATTGGGAATTGGGAATTAATTAGTTATTGTTTCTCCCCCTGCTCCCCTGCCCCCTGCTCCCTGCTCCCTGCTCCCTGCCCCCTGCCCCCATACCTTCTCCTAAAGCCAGGGCACTTCTTCCGGTGCATAACGAAAGGCGCGGAAGACTGTATTTTGCTCCCCACGAGTTACGGGCGATTTCTCACCTGGAATATTCCGAGATGCAAAGTAGGGATTAATGTATTCCCAAACAATCTCTCCTGCAACTGTCACCTCGAATATCCGGCCGTAAGCACCTTCTGTAATCAAGGTATTGCCATTGGCTAAACGTTGCGCTCCTGATATGTATGCACTAAAGAAATTTTGAGGCGGGTTGTCAGTGTATTCCCAAACAATCTCTTTTGTTTGACGGTTTACCTCAATCACACGGGAGAAATTGAGAGCGATATTACGACGATGTGCGCCATTGTCGAAAATGAGAATATTACCGTTAGCTAGTTCGTTGGGGAAGTGCTGCTGTGCTAGTACGTCATCACCCAACGTCCAAATGATTTCTCCGGTTTTGCGATCGATGATCGCTACTGTAGAGATATTACGAAAGCTCACTATAATGTTGCCATCAGCGAGTTCACCCACAGTATTCCCATGAGTCCATTCGTGTCGATGATCCTGGGATGTAATGGTAAATTTATCTGGATCGAGGTGTTCGTAAGCGTGCCAAGTCCAAACAATTTCCCCGCCTGGAGTCACTTCATAAAGCACATCAGCATAGATATTCCCATCTGGTTCTGTACCGGGTACGCCGCCTTTGATGCGAGGAACTAACGACTGGGGTATCTTTTCAATGGCGAGTAAAATTGTGTTGCCATTGGCTAATCTGCGTCCATCGTGATGATGATCTGGATGCTTATATTCCCAAATAATATTTCCTTTGGGATCTGCCTCTAAAACAACACCACTTTTAAATGCAGCCCACAAAGCAAAACGTAGTGGTTCTTCTGGTGGAGTTTTACCGTTATAAAAAAGGTTGCTATTAGGTAAGAGATAACCATATAACCCTGGTGGATATGGCAAATTCCACTGGTGTACAACTTCTCCTTCTAAATTCAGAAGGTAGACTTCACCTTTACCTGTCAGGGGCGTGAAAAGTGTGTACCCTTTAAATGCTTTTTCAGGATTGTAAGCCTTTAAACCAGTGCCCCGACGACGAATAGTATTCTGGTCAATTAATGTTGCTGTAAAAGTCATATTCTACCTACTAGATATCTCGTTTTTAATCTAATAATGAGAGCCAGAGCCTCTAGGGAAGCATTACCAGGCTGGAGCCTGGTAACAAGGTGAACCGTCTAAAATGTTTGAATTTCTAATTTTTAATTTTTAATTTTTAATTGTTCATGGTGCTGGGTTTGGAGACTGAGCATGAACTATATCCAACTCTTCCAAAATGTCTTTGCTGAGAACTACATCCACACTTTCTAAATTCTCTTTAAGTTGTTCCAGCGTCGTAGCACCAATAATTGTGCTAGGCACAAACCAACGACTCCGCACGAATGCCAAAGCCAAATGCGCTGGACTTATTTGATAGCGCTTGGCAATATCTATGTAAGCCGCTACTGCTTGACTGACTTTTGGTTTTAAGTAGCGTTGACCAAAATTTTCAAATAAACTGAACCTTGCTTTTTCTGGTCTGCCATTTAAATATTTACCAGTCAATAAACCAAATGCCAAAGGACTATAAGCTAGTAATCCAATTTCTTCGTAATAAACTGCTTCTGCTAAGGCTCCATCAAATACTCGATTCAGTAAGTTATAAGCATTTTGAATCGAGACAACTTTGGGCAATCCTAACTGTTTTGCAGCATTACTAAATTGGGTAACTCCCCAAGGTGTCTCATTACTCAAACCGATATAGCGAATTTTTCCTGCTTTAATTACATCAGCAAAAACAGCTAACTGTTCAGTAATCGGAACGGTGTTTCCTACCTGAGTTGGATCGAATACTGTTTGCCCAAACCGTGGCACGTAGCGATCGGGCCAGTGGATTTGATACAAATCGATATAGTCTGTCTGTAATCTTTTTAAACTATCATCTACAGCCTGTTTGATATTATCACGGTCAATTGCTTTTGCTCCTCCACGCAACCATTTAAAGCCTCGACCAGGGCCAGCAATTTTAGTAGCTATAATAAGTTGATCTCTTTGTTGATGTTTTAACCATTCCCCAATGTAAGTTTCAGTTAATCCATAAGTTTCTGCACTTGTTGGAACTGGGTACATCTCTGCCGCATCAATAAAGTTGACTCCTTGGGCAATAGAATAATCTAGCTGCTCGTGGGCTTCTTCAATGGTATTTTGTTGTCCATAAGTCATAGTGCCCAGACAAATTTCAGAAACTTTTAAGTCACTCTTGCCAAGTTGGTTATACTTCATGTTTTTGCGTTGTTATTCGGTTGATTTAACAGTGATATTTTTGTTGAAAGTTTTGCATCTTGTCAAGCACGTTATAGTTTTTAATTAACTTAGCTTCAAACACCAACTAATTTGCAGTAAACCAATATGAATCTCTCAGCAAATTAATCTTTTTAGATAAAATGCTAAAAATCGATAGTTAAACAGTACATTATAGATACAATTGTTTATTTTTTCATAAATGAGCCATATAAGTAAGGTAGTTGTAAGTAATAAAAATCTAAAATTGAATGGGAAAATACTTGCTTTTATTGAGTTTTTATGAAATAGACTGTTTTAGCCTAGATACATACTACGATAAATCAACTGACTTACAGTAGTATATCAGGAAATCCTTAGATTCTTCTAGAATTAAGTTTTAATAAATGTTAATATTTAGCTATTGAGTCTTAAATAGTTTGTCTCTACGGTAGTTAAATATACCCAATCTCTCTGAAAGAGTTTACAACGCCTGGTAGCAATGGCAAAAACTTAGGCTAAGGATTTTTTGCTGCGATCGCTTCTACCGATGTTAATATACATATTAATGTAATTTAAATAACAAAAAAAGTTAAACTTTCTACTTAAAAGTTATAACCTTTGCTGAGATGATTATGATACTTTTGATGTATTAAAGTTGGAGTTATAAACTAGCATACTAATAGTTTCAGAACTCAGGCAAACAATAGCTAAAGCCCTTATTTTTTAGAAACCGCTAGCAAGTGGGTTGCTCAAAATCTGGTGTTTTTGCTACTACAAACGACTAATTGATTTATGTTCTACTGTATATGTTTAGAAAAATATCAATATTTGATTAGAACTTTTTTAGAAAATACATCTTTTGGCGTTAGGATTCAGATTATTGATTTTTCTCCTCATGCCGATAGTTGCCTTTTCTATAAATGGCTACATTTAGGAGAATCCTAATGTTATTAAACAAAAATAACTTTGAGCAGCCAGCAAATAGGCTACTCGCAGCTTTACCAGCCACCGATTATGAGCGTCTTATTCCCCATCTGAAGCTGGTTTCGCTCCCACTTCGGAAAATCCTTTATGAACCAGGCGAACCTATCACACAGGTCTATTTTCCTAATAAAGCAGTGGTTTCTATCATCAATACTATGGAAGATGGCTCGACTGTGGAAGTTGGTTTAGTGAGCAATGAAGGCATGGTGGGTATGCCCATAATTTTAGGAGACAACACCACAACCACAACAGCATTTGTGCAGATTTCAGACAGTGCTATGCAGATAGATGCAAATATATTCAGAAGTGAATTTAATCGGGGCGGAGCTATTCAAAGCGTGCTGTTGCGCTACGTACAAGCTGTATATACTCAAATAGCACAAGGATCTGCTTGCAATCGTCTTCATAGGTTAGAGGCGCGGTTAGCTCGGTGGCTGCTAACAGTTTCTGACCGTCTGGAATCAGACGAATTCCTGCTCACGCAAGAATTTATCTCACAGATGCTCGGTGTACGTCGCGCTGGTGTCACCGAAGCAGCTAATATCCTGAGCGAAGCCGGAATAATCACCTACCACCGTGGTCAGATTAACATTCTAAATCGAGAGGCTTTAAAAAAAACTTCTTGCGAATGCTATCACGTTATAGAAAATGAATTTGTTCGTTTATTAGCCAATCAACCCAATCAAAGGCAAAAATAGTTTTTGTTAAGCTTCGATGTAGCAAACTGTATAGACTCAAACAAGTGTTTTCATTTAAGCTTTCTAGATTATCCACGTCTTTCTTTAGAGAATACATCTTTCGACATTAGGATCAAATTCTGAAGTTCTTTCCTTGTGCCCTGAGTTAGCTTTTCTAAAGTCACCTACCTTAAGGAGAGTGACTTTTAATGCCATTAGATAAAAGCCTTTTTCAGAAACCACCAAATAAGCTCCTCGCAGCTTTGCCAGCCAGTGATTATGAACGTCTTGTCCCCCATTTAAAGCTAGTTCCGCTCGTACTTCAACAAATCCTTTATCAAGCAGGCGAACCTATCACACAGGTCTATTTTCCTGATAAGGCAGTGGTTTCTATAGTCACCACTATGGAAGATGGCTCAACAGCGGAAGTTGGGATAGTAAGCAATGAAGGTATGGTGGGTATCCCGGTAATTTTAGGAGACAACATCACAACCACAACAGCCTTTGTGCAGATTTCGGGCACTGCCATGCAAATCGATGCAGATGTATTCAGAGCCGAGTTCAATCGGGGCGGAGCTATTCAAAGCGTGCTGCTGCGCTACGTACAAGCTGTATACTCGGAACTGGCGCAAGGTGCTGCCTGTAACCGTCTCCATACACTGGATGAACGGCTGGCTCGTTGGCTTCTCACAGTCTCTGACCGTCTGGGATTAGAAGACTTTCCACTTACGCAAGAATTTATCGCCCAGATGCTTGGTGTACGTCGTTCTGGTGTGACAGTAGCGGCTAGCACCCTCAGCCGCGCCGGGATGATTAGCTACCAACGTGGTCATATTAGGATTCTGAACCGAGAGGATTTGGAAGCAACTTCTTGTGAGTGTTATCAAGTTATCCAAAAGGAATTTGCTCGGTTACTGGGCATGAAGCCCAGTAACCGAGCAAAAAAATTTTTTTGAGTTATGTGTGCGAAACCGGACAGACCCGCAAAAGTAACTTGATTTAAAGTAGTGTGAGCAAATTTCTCAGTTAATGTTCAGTGAGCGAAAAGATTCTTAAGCCGCAAGTAAATAAGTTACTCGCGGCTTTGCCAACTAGTGATTATGAGCGCCTTGTTCCGCACCTCAAGTTAGTTTCGCTTCCCACGCGCCAAGTTATTTACGAACCAGGAGAACCCATCAAACAGGTCTATTTTCCTCAAAATGCAGTGATTTCTATAGTCACTTGTATGAAAGATGGATCGACGGTGGAAGTTGGGATAGTGAGTAATGAGGGCATGGTGGGTATCCCAGTAATTTTAGGAGGCAACACAACAACCACAAAAGCGTTTGTCCAAATTGCGGGCACTGGAATGCAGATGGATGCAGATGTTCTGAGAACCGAGTTCAATCAGGGCGGAGCTATTCAAAAGTTGCTACTGCGCTATGTCCGAGCCGTATATACCGAACTTACACAAAGCTGTGCTTGCAACCGTCTTCATAGCCTAGAGGAACGGCTAGCTCGTTGGCTTCTCACAGTCTCTGACCGTTTGGAATCAGAAGAATTTCTGCTTACGCAAGAATTTATCGCCCAAATGTTGGGTGTACGTCGCTCCGGCGTTACAGTAGCAGCTAGCGCCCTCAGCCGAGCCGGAATGATTAGCTATCAGCGTGGTCAAATTAACATCCTGAACCGAGAGGATTTGGAAGCCACTTCCTGCGAGTGTTATCGGGTTATCCAAAATGAATTTTCTCGGTTACTGGGGAATCAGCTAAGGTGCGATCGCTAATTCGCTAATAAACCATCAATTATAAGTTCCTATGTCCGAAACCGGACAGACATTTGCTAATTAGTTCCATTAAAATTTAGTAAATAAGGCATCAAATTGCCTTTACAAGTATGTGTCTTTTGATGGAATTACTAGTAGAAGTGTTTGAACTATAGCGTGGTGAGAATAATGTCTAATCAATCGATGTCTTTTAAAGGTCTGCGATTGCTCGTTGTAGATGACGATCCTGATACAAGAACGTTACTTACCTTTCTGTTTGAATTAGACGGAGCAGAGATTATCACAGCAGGTTCGGCAAGTGATGCTCTAGAAATAATGTCATTTTTTAAACCAGACATCTTGATTAGTGACATTTATTTACCAGATGAAAATGGTTGCTCACTGCTCATGAAGGTTAGAAAACTGGAAGCAAAGCGAGGAAGAAAGATTCCAGCCATTGCTATGACCGCATCTGCTTTCGACGAAGATCGTAATCGGGCATTGTTAGCAGGTTATGATATATACCGATGCAAGCCGATAGACTTAGATGAGTTAGCTTCTATGGTTGCTGGTTTAGTCGGACTCGAACAATACGCTTGATATCTTTGGATACACAAAAAGTCAGTCTATACAAAGCTTTAACTAAATCTTATTTATTTTGAAAATGCGATGTCTTGGTAGACATCGCATTTTCTCAGGAATTTTTTGAGGTAATAAGTTAAATATTTGAAGTCTTGCCCGTTATGGGTGGTCTAGCAATACGGTTCGGATAAGCATTTTTCATTTTCCTTGTGGTCTGGGGAAAGGGTAAGGGGTAAAGGGTGTATTCAAAACCTTTCCCCTTTTCCCTTTCCCCTTTAACCGAACCGTATTGGGTGGTCTAGTTTTCTCTGTTAAAAGTTCTTTTTGATTAAGTTTAAGGTTTATCAGACTCACGTTAATTTCATTTTTTCTTAATTTTGCTGCCAGTCAAAACCTTTTAAAAGGGTAATGATATAAAATATACTAGGGATAAACACAGAGAATCACTGAGTTATTCTCTGTAAATACTCATTTTTTAAAATAAAGAGGTGCATTATGGAATATCTTGCTTATTCTCACATGTTTATTGCTCAAGAAGAGGAATCTGGAAAAACCAAACATAATTCATCTAAATCTCTATTAAAGGGTGAAAAAAATCTTAAATCTTCTGACATAGTTATTACTAAAAACCAGGTATTTGAAATCAGCAACACTAAATTCAATTGGCAAAAACTTCTTAAGTCTTCAGCTTGGTTGGCATTAGCTGGTGTGGGTGTATTACTTATTGCTGCTGCCCAAATTCAAATAAGTTCAGCCGCTTATGTAAAGACTAATGGTAGTTGTTTACGTATCCGTACAGGCCCAAGCACTAACTATTCTTATGTAGACTGTATATCAAATGGTGCAACACTTCCCGCAATTGAAAGGTATGAAAACGGTTTTGCTAGACTTTCTAACGGCAGATATGTTTTTGCTCGATGGGTTGCTGATAAACCTAACAACACTCCTACAACTAGACCCGGTGGGGTTGGAGGTTCAGTCATTCTCACCCCTGGTTCTAGAGGTCAACTAGTACGAGACGTTCAGACAGCTTTAGGTAATCTCAGAGTTGATGGAATTTACGGTCAAGAAACTGTCAACCAAGTCAGAAGATTTCAAGCAAGTAAAGGTCTACTTGTAGATGGTGTAGTTGGCCCAGAAACTAGAGTTGCTTTGGGTATTTAGAAATTAGGATAATTTCACCTAAAAATCTTGTTTTTTAGGTGAAATCTGTTTTATTGTGGTTAGGACTTATGCACAGGTAACGGAAAATCGAACTACAGAGACAAAGAGAACACAGAGGAATAAGAGTTTGAGAGGTATTTTGTCTAAGTACTAGGGCGTGTCATCAATTAAGCCAGAGAATAGCAGCAGCAAGATAAATTGCGCTCAGAAAAGGCTTAAGTTAACTATTTAGATGTTGCCATAAAGTAAAGAAGTTTGTCATTAAAATGAAGATCCTGTAATTCAGGTGGTGGAGGGACAAGCGGTGGCCCTTCAATGATTACAGGAATAATTTCGGGGGAACGTAATCTATCAGATCCTTGCCGCTCAAGGGCATACAACACCTCTTTAAGCACCCACGGCGACTCTTTAGCAGCAGTAGACCAAAATAGTAGAAAGAGATCGCATTCATCAATATTGCGATAAAGTTCTTGCTCCCAGCGATCGCCAGGTTCTAAACTAAGAACATCTTGAAAAACTGCAATTCCAGTTACAGCCAGTCCTTGAACCCTTTTAAGAACTTCTATCCGATCTTTAGAAGAATAAGAGACGAATGCTTTTCTATAGTATCGAGCAACCTCTCCTACTAGTTGAGGGTCTTTGGATGTAGAAGATGTAGAAGGAATAATCGATAGTTTGAATTTTAGATGACCGAGGGGAATTGTATTTTGGCTGACAGTAACAGTTGCAATGACTGTTTTCTGAGTGATATCACCAGGAACTGTTACACCAAATTGAATAGAATCTGCTCTACCATTCCAAGTCAACTGTTGAATCGGATCGTCTACTTCTAGTTTTGGAATTGACAAGTTAAAAGTAAGTTCACTTCCTCGTTTAATGGGTATTCCTAAACTTCTCACACCTAATTGTTTAGCTTCAGGATCAAATTGTTGAGCATACTGTTTGACAGATTCAACTTCTTCAGGAAGATGAACAAAAACTTGGACAAGAAACATATCATTTGGAGTTACAGAAGCAGGACTGAAAACACTACAATCAACTAAATCTTTGCTTATATCGACAGGCTGTGAAGATCCTTCTTGAATAGTTGGGGTTTTTTGTAGCTGCGCTTTAAGTTGCTTAATAACTTCTTCTTCAATCTCGATCCTGCCACCACCTCTTAAGTTTAAAATTTGTGCTGCTTCTAATTCGAATGGATTTTTAATGTCGGAAGTGTCGCATCGTGGCGCTTTTGCTATCTCCCTCGTTTTTTCCATTTGGGGGTTTGGCGGGGATTTATATAAACTTCGTAAAGCAGATATCTGAACATACTTCTTACGAATAAACCATATATCTTTACCCTTCATAGAGTCTTGCAAGGTAATTCTGTAATATTCTCCCTCCTCAATATAAGAAATTACTTTAAGAACACTTTTGACTTGAATGAGAAGCTTTTCATCTTCAGCGAGTTCCGCTAACTCACCGGGACGAACTTTAAGGAAAGTATCAGCAGTTACTGTAAATATAAACATAGTAATTAACTGTTAAATAATTATAAAGTTAGAAGATTTAAACCTAGAAAAAGAGCCGCTATAGTTCCGGCCACAGAAATTTCACCTTGAATAATTTTTTCTAAAACTGCTTCTACAGGAATAAATACAATTTCAATCTCTTCAGTAATATCTAGTTTTTGCTCTCCAGTTTTACTTACCTTTTCTGCTAAAAATAAATGTATTTGATTGGTATCTTTACTCGGTTTATCGTATAAAGTTCCGATTTTTCTAAATTCTTGGGGTATATAACCAGTCTCTTCTGCGAGTTCTCTAATTGCTGCTACTTCTGCACTCTCTTTTGTGGGGTCAAAATTCCCTGCGGGAAGTTCTAAGAAAAATTCACCTACTGCATGTCTATATTGCCGGACAAAAATAATTTCTCTATTAGCAGTGATCGGTAAAACCATCGCAACATCAGGCTTAATACTCACAAAATAATCATCTATAATTTTACCATTGGGCAATTCTATTTCATCTTGCCTGACCTGACACCAGGGGTTATCCAAAACCATTTTAGATTTTAAAGTTTTCCATTTTTTTAAGTCGGTCATAAAATAAAATCAAAATTAATTATGTATGAAAAGTTTAGTAACTAAACAATGAAATGTAAAAAAGTATAACAGATACATCCGATAATCTAAACTTTGAACTTACACTGGCTTTTGCTATATCATAATATACAAAAGTATGCAAATAAATGTAAATTTATTTACAGTAAATAAAAGATTTCCGTTAACCATTAGTAGAGGTACAACGGCACAGACAACGAATGTATGGGTGAGGATTTCAGATGATGGTATTGAAGGCTGGGGAGAAGCATCGCCATTCGGTGTAGGTAATCATCGACAATCAACTGATACAATCAAAGATTCTCTCGACCAAATTGCACCACTGTTACAAGCATTTAGCCCCTTACAGCGACAAGAAATTGAGCAAGTTTTAATACAAAATCAGGTTCCTTCTGCTGCTAGAGCGGCCTTGGATATGGCAATGCACGACTGGTTGGGTAAGCGTGTAGGATTACCTTTGTGGCAAATTTGGGGACTCGATCGCAATCAAATAGTACCAACCTCAGTAACAATTGGGATTAATTCGCCTGAAGGTGCTAAAGCTAGAGCGCGAGACTGGTTACAATTTACCGATGTCCGCCTTTTTAAGGTGAAGTTAGGTAGTCCAGATGGTATAGATGCAGATCAAAAAATGCTATTGGCAGTGCAAGATGAAGCACCGGAAACTGAGTTATTTGTTGATGCCAATGGGGGTTGGAGTTTAGAAGATGCGATCGCAATGTGCAATTGGCTGAGTAATCTAGGTATAAAATATGTAGAACAGCCATTACCACGGGGTCAAGAAAAAAGTTTAGCTAAACTCAAAGAACATTCTCCCCTACCCATTTTTGTCGATGAGAGTTGTTTTACAAGTTCTGATATCCCCGATTTGGCAAACTACGTGGATGGTATTAATATCAAACTGATGAAATCAGGCGGAATAACAGAGGCGATGCGAATGGTACATACAGCACGAGCATATCGCTTGCAAGTAATGTTCGGTTGCTATTCTGACAGTTCGCTAGCCAATACAGCAGCATTACAGCTAGCGCCACTAGCTGATTATCTAGATTTAGACAGTCACCTCAACTTAATTGATGACCCCTTTACGGGTGCATTGCTAAAGGAAGGGAGAGTTTTGCCAAACGATTTACCAGGTTTGGGGGTACAACACAGTGCGTCTACCACTTAATCAACGAATAGCTATCTTATTACATGAAGGAACTGCTGGAACCCACGGCAAAACCGGGCTTGCAATTTTACGTTATAGCGAAGCACCAATTGTAGCCGTAATCGATCGCGAATGTGCTGGCAAATCTCTGACAGAATTAACAGGTATCAAGCGTGATGTCCCGATTGTGGCATCGGTAGCCGCAGCCCTAGAGTACAAGCCAGAAGTCTTAGTAATAGGCATTGCTCCTAGTGGTGGTGCTATCCCAGATGATTATTGGATGGAAATCAAAGATGCTCTAAAAGCTGGGATGTCTTTGGTAAACGGTTTACATACAGCAATGGCAAGCATACCGGAGTTAAATGCACTGCTGCAACCAGGGCAATTAATTTGGGATATCCGCAAAGAGCCGCCTAATATAAGTGTTGCTAGTGGAATGGCACGCACCCTCCCTTGTCGGCGGGTGTTGACGGTGGGTACTGATATGGCGATCGGTAAAATGTCAACTAGCTTAGAGTTACATTGGGCATCAAAATTGCGGGGTTGGCGTTCTAAATTTCTCGCCACAGGTCAAACTGGAGTGATGTTAGAAGGCGATGGCGTGGCTTTAGATGCCGTGCGGGTAGACTTTGCTGCTGGTGCTGTGGAACAGATAGTCATGCGCTATGGCAAAAACTACGACATCCTGCACATTGAAGGACAAGGTTCGCTGCTACACCCTGGTTCAACGGCAACCCTGCCCCTGATTCGTGGTTCTCAACCAACTCAACTGGTATTAGTCCATCGCGCGGGACAAGTTCATATCCGCAATCATCCCCATGTCGTAATTCCACCTTTACCAGAGGTAATTCGACTTTATGAAAGCGTTGCTAGTGCTGGTGGTGCTTTTGGAAGTGTTTCTGTAGTGGGTATAGCACTTAACACTGCACATTTAGATGAATCTGCGGCTGATGAAAGCATCGCTCAAGTAACAGCAGAAACCGGGCTACCTTGCACTGATGTAGTCCGTTTTGATGCCAATGTCCTTTTGGATGCGGTGATGAAGAATTAGGTTTTTATCCTCCAAAGAGGCAAAATTATGGTTGCTTACAGCAGTTTTCATGTATTTAAACCACATTTGTTGTAGGGGCACAGCATTGCTGTGCCCCTACCATCTGTCTATTTACCTGAAATAGCTGTAAAGACAAATCCGAGCGAGTTGAAGGCAGGCTAACAACTTCAATATCAGCCTGAGAAGTATCTTGCTTAATTTACACCCCCAAATAAGTTGGGGGTTTTTTATGGCATTCAGGTTAAGAGGCGCGCAGCAATGGGTTAAGAGACATCCCGCTTTCATTGCCTGGAACTGCCTTACCTAAAATCCCCCATCTTTTAATAAGTAATTTTTAATAAACTTATCAGATTTTTTTGTCAAGTCCTATTGACACTTTGTAACAAACTTGTTAAATTTAGTTACATAAGTAAACAAAAGAAGAGAAAAAAATATGTACACCACTGTAAACGAAGACGGTATCCTCAATAACTACGCGGCTGAACCCAAGGTATACTACGCCGAGTACCCAGCAATTTGGGAACAACGTAAATACGTTTTACAAGGTCTTTTTGCAACTTTAATTGTGACAACTTTAGTTTTGGTTGGTTTTAGCGTTAGCTAAGATTTTTCCATTGCCGTATCGCTGTATCTCATTGTCATTCTCACTTCTCTCTCAAACCTCGGTTAGTTTCGCCGGGGTTTTTTGTGTTTTACCCCTGTGCGATCAAGGGCGAGATTGTAAAATAGCTGCGATCGCACATAAAATAAAGACAAATTAATAAAATGGGGTGTTATATGGCAACCCAACTCGGTGAAGCTAAATCTTCAACAGAACTGATAATATCTTGGGAAGCATTGCCCGCAGATTTTCAGTTAGAGGATGAACCAGTGGAAAATACAGGTCAGCCACTATTGGCTGGTGCTTTGCGCGAAAGCCTTGAGATAAGTGGTTTCATCCAACCCCAGATGTTAATCGCCTCAAATTTTGGACTTTGTGCCACGATAAACGATCAATTTGTAGCGAAAGCACCTGACTGGGTTTATGTTCCAGCAGTAAATGAAGTTTTAGCAGAACGCAAAAGCTACACACCTAATTTAGAGGGTGAGATTCCGGCGGTAGTGATGGAATTTCTATCTGATACTGACGGTACAGAGTATTCTTTTAAGCGAATCTATCCACCAGGAAAATGGTTTTTTTACGAGCAGATTCTTCAAGTCCCAATTTACGTGATTTTTGACCCTAATGGCGGTTTGTTAGAATTTTACCAACTCGAAAACAGGCGCTACGAATTGCAACAACCTGACGAAAATGGTCGTCATTGGATTGATTCAATGGGCTTATTCTTAGGAACTTGGCAAGGAACAAAAGAATCCAGAACGGGTTACTGGTTGCGCTGGTGGGATAAAGCAGGTAATTTGTTACCTTGGGCAGTAGAACAAATTGCACAGGAACGTCAACGCGCGGAACAAGAACGTCAACGCGCAGAACAAGAAAGCCAACGCGCCGAACAAGAACGTCAGCAAAAAGAACGGCTAATTGCATATTTACAATCTCAAGGTATCGATCCAAATAATTTGCCAGATAGCTGAGTTACTTAGTTTAAGCAAAAATTACGTGCTAAGTGCGATCGCTTTATCTGGATTTTGCTAGTTCTTTATAAAAGTAATAAAAAACACCCTTTTTTCTAAGTACATTTCAGTATGAAACGAATTATGAAAGAGTGAGCTATTATGCAGAAATTCAAGTATATCTAAAAAACTACTCCCAGAGAAAAAAAATTAAAGAAAAAAATAACGTTTTTGATGAATCAAAAAATCGAATTATTCGTCACTTAAACTATCAATTCCCTACTTATTTCTACTGGAGAATGATTCATGTCATCAAAACTGTTACGCTTGATATCTTTGGGCAGTCTTGGCTTATCTTTGTGCCTGGGTAATTCCGTAGCAATGGCGCAATATAATTCTACTGGCGATGATGGTGGTGTAGTAGTACCAACAGTGCCATCAGGTGGGTCATCAGTACCAATCGACACATCAACAGGTATACCAACTTCACCCTCATCTGACGGTACAACTCGATTTAGCTGCCAGACTTACAACGGTCAGTATACTGTTATGTATCAACCACAAAGTCAACCAGGACAATTTTTTCCTTGGGCTGCACCTGCGACTTTGGGCGGTGGTTGGGATGCACAAAAGCGTTGTGCGGCAATTGCCAGTCGTTTAGAACTTTATCGTCCAGATGGCTTACAAGAACTCCAAACATCTGTAGAAAATAACGAAAATGTTGTCTGCGTCACAACCGAAGCTAACCCAAGCTGTAGAATTGTGCTGACAGTACCGCGTGGTAAAGATCCCGTTGTAATCCGCAATAGCATTTTTCAAAATTTGACTACTGCTGATAATGGGCAGCAAACTATCGCTGTTAACACTTATGGCGATCGCAGTAGTGGGGGAAGCGAATTATATAATTTAGGACGCACACTTCTAGGCAGTGGCAATAATCGAGTAAGTTCATATAGAGGTGGCATTAATCTCAAACCTTTCCTCGATCGCAAAGATGGTGGTACTGCGAATAAACTCCGCAATGGAGTGGCAATTGGTCGTCAGTCTCAACCTAACTCTGTTCGCTTAAATCCTCGTAATTTCCGATAATTAATAAGAAATTGAAATCAGCCTCTGGTTTAGTTATATCAACCAGAGGCTATTTTAGAGCTTTTATTAGCAACCCCGATTTATTTTGTTATCATCTGCCGCCAAATTTAAAATGCACTTGCTGTAGGGCGGACAATGATTTCATTGACATCAACATCATCCGGTTGGGATACAGCATATAATACGGCTCTAGCGATCGCATCAGGAGTCAGTGCGATTTTGCGGAATTCTTTCAAAGCGCCTTTTGCAGACTCCTCCGTGATATCAGAGCCGAGTTCAGTCTCAACCACACCGGGGGATATTGTTGTGACGCGGATATTTTTTGATTCCTGACGCAATCCTTCGGATATCGCCCAAACAGCATATTTTGTCGCACAGTACACCGCACCAGTAGGCACGACCACATGTGCGCCGATGGACGCAGTATTGATAAATTGTCCGCCACCTTGTGCTTCCATAATCGGTAGACCAGCAGCTATACCATTCAACACGCCGTGGATGTTCACGTTAATCATGTTGTCCCACTCCTCAACTTTCAGGGCATTCATCGGCGATAGGGGCATCACACCTGCATTGTTAAAGATGACATCGACACGACCAAATTTCTCTTTAGCGAAGTGAATGAACGCTTTCATCTCCTCACGATTGGCGACATCTACGGCTTTGAATTCTGCTGTGCCGCCTTCATTGTGGATATCTTCAACAATCTTTTCTAGCTTTTCTGTGCGTCGTGCCCCTAAAACGACGTTTGCACCGTTTTTGGCCAGCAGTTTAGCGGTGGCTTCACCGATTCCGCTACTAGCCCCAGTAATGACAATAACTTTGTTTTCTACGTTTGACATGATTATTTTCCTTTTTATTCACCAAACCTTTTTTGGCAAGAGTCAAAGCAGTATTTTTGCCCAGTCCTCTGCCCAATCCTGTTACCAGACAATTTTGATAATTGCCTTATCCTTTGACTGTTTCTTTGGCATGTGTTCATAATATGGATTAAAAACCGATTTTTAAATACACAAAGATCGCAGATTATTGCCTAATTCTCCAAAAACATCTTTTATGAAAGGATCGATATTTTCTATAATTAGCGAATCAGAATGATTAAATCAGTCAAGAAGCCAGCATGACGATTGAAATACTAAAGCACGGTGCAGCTGTTAATAAGTGTAAAGAACTGGCGGCATTACTAACCCGTTACACCAACGACAAGGGGAACGGTGTTCATAAAACAGATATAAATCATCTGGAATTTATGCGGGAATCTTCCGCTTCCACGTCAATATGCGGTGTTTATGAACCTATTTTCGCCATAGTTGTTCAGGGCAAAAAAGAAGCATTGTTGGGTGAGGAAACCTATTGTTATGGCACGGCTCAATATCTTGTTGTCTCGGTTCATTTGCCGCTAAGTGCATTTGTTGTAGAGGCCACGCCAGACAAGCCATATTTAGGATTCAGGCTGAATTTAGACCCAGTTCAACTCTGTGATATTATTGCCCAAACCAGGCCAGGCACGAGTAGAAAAGAAAACTCTGTTAGGGGCTTATTCGTCAGCAACACTGATGCACCATTGCTCGATTGCGCTCTCAGACTGACACGACTTTTGGATACGCCACAGCATATTCCGATTCTTGCACCACTGATTATCCGCGAAATCTATTATCGCCTTTTAATGGGTGAACAGGGCGAAGCTGTCCGCCAGATTGCGACATCTGGCAGCAATATGCAGCGCATCGCCGAGGTGATAAAACTCATCAAGGCTGATTTGACAAAGCCGATGCGGGTTGAAGAGCTAGCTGGACAAGCAAGGATGTCTCCTTCATCTTTCCATCACCATTTCAAATTAGTAACATCAATGAGTCCGCTTCAATATCAAAAGCAATTAAGACTTTTGGAAGCACGTCGTCTGATGCTTGCCGAAAACTCCGATGCGGCTAATGCTGCCTATCAAGTGGGTTATGAAAGTCAATCACAGTTCAGCCGCGAATATTCCCGGATGTTCGGTGCGCCGCCGATGAGGGATATTGAACGTTTACGCACAGCCTAAGAGACGCGATAAATCGCCGTCTCTACAAGTGTTTTGGTCTTATCTGAACTGTATTGATAGGAGCGAGTCTTCTGCCTTGCATTGGCACAATTACTTACTTCAAAAATCTTCATCAAAATTCTATTTCGATATATCGGAATATATCACGATATATCGTATAGTAGAGAAAGTTGATTTGAGATTGATTTATGTTTAGACACTTTCGTTCACGGTTTGGAACACCTGCATGGGCAGGAGTTAGCGAAGAGGATTCATTGCTTGTCAGGTCTTGGTTTAGATATGATAAGCATCATGGTAAGCATCATGACAAACACTTTGGTAATGAAATGTTTGGTCGTAGTTGGGGAGATGAACATCGCACTCGTCGGGGTGACATCAAGTTCATCCTGCTGGAATTGTTATCCGAGCATCCTAGTCATGGTTACGACCTGATTAAAGAGATGGAAACTCGTTATGGTGGTTTCCGCCGCCTCAGTCCTGGCTCTGTATATCCCACACTCCAATTGCTGGAGGAAGGGGGTTATCTCAAGAGCGCACAAGAAGGCGGCAAGCGGATTTACACGATTACCGATGAGGGTAGACAATTATTAGCAGAACGTTCCCAACAAGAGACTTCAGATTCTCCTTGGGATACCGTCAAAAGTTTTGTCAAAGGTAAGCCCCAAGAGTTTATTGAGTTGCGGAATGCTGCAACAGAATTAGCTGCTGTTGTGGTGCAGGTTGCTCGTAGTGGCAATGTGGAGCGAATAAATCGGGTGCGTGAGCTTTTAGAGCAAGTTAAACGGGAAATTTACGCGATTTTGGCGGAAAAATAAGTAGAGATGCAAAAATTTGCGTCTCTACATTCTCAGATTTTGTGCCTATAGGTTAGAAGCGATCGCACTTAAATCTGGCTCAATGAGCGAGTTAAGCAATGTCCACAACTGCAAATCAGTAAAATCTGGAATTGCCATAAATGCGCCGACTGACTGCAAAACTTGCGGATCGTGGGTAGAAGCGATGCCAATAGTGCGGATATCTGCGCTCACCGCCGCCCGAATACCAGAGGGAGAGTCTTCTAATGCGATCGCTTCCTCTGCTGAAATCGCCAATTTATTCAGGGCGACTAGGTAGGGTGCAGGATCGGGTTTACCTGCTATACAATCCTCCGCCACAACAACTGTATGGAAAGTTTCTTTTATTCCCAATACCTCTAGCATAAACTCTGCATTTAATCTAGGCGCATTAGTAACTAATGCGCGTTTTAACTGATGTGTTTCTGTCCATGCTAGTAACTCAGAAAATCCACTCATAGGTTTAAGATTCGAGGCGAGTTTGCGGAAGAGCGCCTCTTTTTCGTCTGCAAATTTCTGCCCTTCTGCGGTTGATAATTGTGGCAAAATATCCTTAACAATTTCTGGATTTAGCCGCCCGCTAATTCGGGATTTATAAAATGTTTCGTTCATTTCAACGCTGTAATTTGACAGCATTTCCTGCCAAGCTCGGTAGTGTATGGGGTCAGTATTGACAATAGTGCCGTCGAGGTCAAAAAGAATTGCAGCCAGCATGATTTTTGGGTAAAATGTAAATAATTGTTAACTTAATTTACATAGTTTACATTGTTTTCGTGCTGAGTGATTGTTCTATGTCAATAGAGGGGAATACTTACACTGTGATGTCAGCCCCTTGTGAATTATTAATAACCTTCTATGTAAGCAAATGCTAACCGCTACAAACTCTTTTCGCGTTGATGATTTACTGGTGCAGATTTATAACTCTGAAGCAGAAATGGCCGAAGATGTTGCCGAAATCGCGCAAAAGCATTTACAGCAAGTTCTCAAACAACAAGATACAGCTGCTGTATTGTTAGCAACAGGTAACTCCCAACTCAAATTTCTCGATGCTTTGATTGCATTGGGTGGTGTAGATTGGTCGCGGATTATTCTGTTCCATCTAGATGAATATTTGGGAATTAGTGCCGATCATTCTGCGAGTTTCCGGCGCTATATGCGAGAACGTGTAGAGAAGCGGGTTGCTCCTAAAGTATTTCACTATATAGAAGGTGATACACTGCAACCAGTAAACGAGTGCGATCGCTACACCAAACTATTGCAAGCACAACCAATAGACTTATGCTGTCTTGGTGTTGGCGAAAATGGACATTTAGCTTTTAACGATCCATCAGTAGCAAATTTTCAAGATCCTTACAGTGTGAAACTAGTGAAACTGGATACAGTGAACCGTCAGCAACAAGTAAACACAGGTCACTTTCCGAATCTAGAAACTGTTCCACAATATGCTTTTACTGTCACTATCTCAGCAATTTGTTCAGCTAAAAAAATTATCTGTCTCGCTCCAGAAAAACGTAAAGCGAATGTGGTAAAAAAAATGTTGCAAGGAGCTATAAGTACAGATTGCCCAGCTTCTATTCTCCGTCAACAATCCCAAGCTACCTTATTTTTGGATGTCAATTCCGCTAGTGGTCTGTGAAGTTTATATTGATGGATAAGCGAGTTCGTAGTAAGGACTTAAGTCCTTAGTTTCCAAGCACTAAAGTGCTTACTACAAACTTTTCATTACTAGCTTGTCGTGAAGACCGATTAGGGAGGAATTGTAGCGCTTAAGTGAAGATAAGATATAATCCTACCAAACACGTACTGTTAGCAGTATTGACTGCTGCTATCAACAGAAAGTGCATTCCCCTCCCAGCAGCACCTCCAAAAAACCCCAAGACCTTTTCTTAGTATGCGGACTCCAAAGTTTAGGGCAACATTGTGTTGCAGTCCTAAAGGAATACGATGTTAAAGTCAACGCCATTGACGATGTACAACCCGAACATTGGGAAGTCCCAGAAGTACCAAGTTTACTAGAAAAGTTAATCGTAGGAGACTGCCGCCAACCAACTATTTTAGAGCAAGCAGGTATCGGGGAATGTCGCTCAATACTTTTAGTCACAAGAAATGAGCGGATAAATATAGAAGCTGCCTTTGCAGCACGGCGACTTAATCCGCATGTTCGGCTGATTGTACGTTCTGACAAACAAAATTTCAACAAACTTTTGTCCGAAAACTTAGGTAATTTTGTTGCCTTTGAGCCTACCCATCTCTCTGCTCATGCTTTTGCTTTAGCATCTCTCGGATCTGAAGCCATTGGGTATTTTACCTTAGAAGGGCAACTATTGCAAGTAATCAAGCACCAAGTACAGGCGAACGATAGCTGGTGCAAGGGCAAACCAGTACATAGACTCAATCTCACAACTCGCCGCATCTTGAGCCACATAACAGTTTCATCCGATCCACTCAAAGAGTTATTTGAATGGAACCCAGAAGCAGAAGTGCAGGTAGGAGACACGCTTGTTTATATTGATGTTGCATACGAATTAGCTTTGTCTGAGCAACATACAAATAAATCTTACCGCCATTGGCAGTGGCAAGAGTTTTTTCAAGGCATCAAAGCGAAGAATCTTAAACAGAAAATAGTACAATTTTGGCAATCTTACTACCAAAGCCAAAATCAAATCCGGCGAATTGCAACAATTTATGGGATTACTGTAATCATCCTGTGGTTCGTTGGAATAATTCTTTACCGCTTGTATTATCCTGACATCACCCTGCAAGAAGCTTTCTATGCAACAGCAGTGTTGCTCTTGGGAGGATACGGAGATTTATTTGGTGGTGTTGAATTTAGATCGCAATCTGAACCTTCAGACCATATCCCTTGGTGGTTGCGGTTCTTTAGCCTGGGACTCACGTTAACAGGTCAAGCTTTCGTGGGAGTATTATATGCACTGGTGACTGATGCTCTTGTCACTTCCAGATTCCAGTTTTTCAATTCCCGTCCTCCTATACCCCAACGCAACCATGTAGTGATTATTGGCTTAAATCGCTTGGGACAGAAAGTTGCTGCTCTTTTGCAAGAACTGAATCAGCCGTTAGTGGGAATTCATACTACCACTCTTGACCAAGATACTTTACCAGATATGCCCTTGATTATTGGCAATACTAGCGAAGCACTCGCTAAGGTGAATCTCTCCCGTGCTAAAAGCATCGTCTTACTTGGGGACGATAATATGGAAAATCTGGAAATTGGTTTGATGGCTCATGCAATGAACCCCGCCACAAGCTTGATTATCCGCTCTCAAGATCGCCATTTTAGTGATAATATCGCTCCTCTGTTTCCCTATGCTCAAGTTTTGTGTGGCGCGGCTTTATCGGCAGAAGTTTTTGCTTGTGCTGCCTTTGGGGAAAATGTTTTGAGCTTGTTTCACTTGAGCGAGCAAATAGTGATGGTGACGGAATACAAGATAGAAGAAGGCGATACTCTCAATGGGTTACTTCTATCTGAAATCGCATCTGGCTACAGTGTTGTGCCGATTCTCTACCATAAATATCGGCGAGACAATTATTCCTTGATGCCTTGGTATGATGTTAAACTTTATGCTGGCGATCGCTTAATTGTTTTAGCTACAAGCACTAGTTTGCAGCGAATCGAATGGGGTGAAATGTTGCCTCGCCAATGGAGCGTGCAGATTGAAAAAGCTTTGACTACAAATGCTGTTATGTATGGCGCTGAAGAAATCGTCTTGATTACGGGATGTAGTTTAGCTACTGCTAGGCAATGGATGAATAATTTGCCTGGGGTGTTGCCAATCCCACTTTATAAACATCAAGCTCAACGTCTTGTGCGGGCGCTAACAAAAATCCAAGTTTTGGCAAATGTAATCTTTATTGGTGGGCAGGTAACTGGGATGTAATTATAGGGGCGCAATATCAATATATTGTGCCCCTATTAGTCTAATTTGAAGTTGACAAGAATAACTGCTGTACGATTCCTACAGTGTGGTGAATACTATCTAGAACGAGTACCTGTTACTTCATTAGGATCGTTATATGCCTTGACTTTATCACGATTACGAGCCAAACCTGCTAAACCAGCTAGACCAAGTAAACCTAGCCAACCCCAATCGAAACCGCGATCGCTATTACTTTGGGAAGTTGTAACACCTGCATTCCTGTTAGTACCTGTAGAATCACTACCTGTTGTACCAGTGCCTGTAGAATCGGTGCTTGTGCCAGAACCTGAGCCAGTTCCTGTGGCATCAGTACCTGAGCCAGTGCCCGTAGTTCCAGAACCTGAGCCAGTTCCTGTTGCTCCAGAACCTGTTGCTCCAGAACCTGTTGCTCCAGAACCTGTTGCTCCAGAACCTGAACCAGTGCCTGTTGTTCCAGTACCTAAGCCAGAATCTGAGCCAGTACCTGTTGTTCCAGAACTTGAGCCAGTGCCTGTGCTTCCAGAACCTGTTGCTCCAGAACCTGAACCAGTGCCTGTTGTTCCAGTACCTAAGCCAGAATCTGAGCCAGTACCTGTTGTTCCAGTACCTGTTGTTCCAGAACTTGAGCCAGTGCCTGTGCTTCCAGAACCTAAGCCAGAACCTGTTGTTCCAGAACTTGAGCCAGTGCCTGTGGTTCCAGAACCTAACCCAGAACCTGAGCCAGTGCCTGTGGTTCCAGAACCTAACCCAGAACCTGAGCCAGTACCTGTTGTTCCAGAACCTAACCCAGAACCTGAGCCAGTGCCTGTTGTTCCAGAACCTAAACCAGAACTTGAGCCAGTACCTGTGGTTCCAGTCCCTGAGCTAGTACCTGTTGTGCCAGTGCCTGAGCTACTGCCACCACTAGAACCCCCGCTGCCTGAGCCTCCACTTTGGGCAAAAACAGAAGGAGGTAAGGATACAGAAGCGAAACTCATGGCAAAGACAGTAGCCAAAACAGCTTTAGATAAATGAAAAGGCTTCATGGTAATGGTTCCTTTTATGTTTTAGATTTGTGTGATTGATCGATGTTCAAAACTGATATTTTCTCGTCAATCCAGCGCTAACTTAGGTAACTTTTCGTAAGCCAGACAAACAGATTTAAGAGTCTTTCACCTTGTTTAGGTTAGAAAAAATGAAAGCATTTTAAGCTCCCATAAAATATAAATATTTGTCATATTCAAACTAATTCATAATCAGTAATTACTTAGTATATGGTTTTTCACTTACGACCAACACCGCTTATTAACGAAAAGCAACTAACATTCTTGCGTCTTCGTTTTTAATTACTCTTTATGAATTAGTTTGTGATTCCTCTGTTAAGATAACAGGTAGCTTTTTATTAAACTTCTACCATAGGAGTAAAAGCTTTTATGTCGTAGGAATTATTTTTGCATTATTAAAGTTAGCCTATGAACGTGAAGATAGTGAGACATTTTGTAGTTTACAGCTAGATAAACAGGACTCAAGATAAGCACAATCTTCACACTGGATATTTCGCCCTGGATTGGCACATCCACAAGGAGGATTCACAAAACATTCACAAGGATATTTCGGGGTTCGGGATTTTTTGAATAAAAGGTATAGTGTTGCTTCTTGTAGACAAAAAACCAAATCTTTGACCATAAATCTTCATACCAATTGTAAGGAATATAACGATTTATCTAAAAGTTTTGATATATCACTAATAATTTTGGACTATATTGAACAACACTCTACAAGAATATTTCACCTAATAACTTATAACTTCATACTCCAGGTGTGTCTTACTCCATACTTAAGGAATATTTTTATTGCTATAGGAATTCGGTTTAATTTGGAGAGAATATCCGTAGGATGTGAGCGCAAAGAGTACGGCATCAAACCCTTGACAATAGTGCGTTACAAACTCCGTTCTAACACAACGCCAGTTGCTACAACAGAGAGCGGCGGTAAGTGAGTCGTCAAGCGTCGGGAACCTCCCTTCGGGTTCGGGAATTAAGGTTTGGGCGATTGTTTGCGTAAGTCCTGAACATATTTAGATGGACTGAAGCAATACTGAATTAGGAATAGTTTTGACTGTAATCATCTTCATATTATGCTCATAATGATATCTCTCTTAAATCACTTTAAAAAAATAAGAAAAAGAAAAATAAGAAACAATTTTTCAACTATACATAGAGTAATAATTGGAACTTTTATTTTCTAATGGCATAGCTAAAATTGAGATTTTTGCTCAAAGCCGTATTTTACAAGCATTCTAGATTATTCTTCGAGGAAAGCAATAGAAGGAAAATATAGTTAGTTCGGTAAATCACCACTATTTAGCTAAAATCTTAGGAGTGTCGTCACTTTTGATAGCACTTCTAGCTTATGACAGATTTTTTATATAATTTTTTCTCCACTAGCCAGTTTATTCCCCACGGACATTGCTATCTCTGGAAACCAGGATTGGTGTGGTTGCATCTGGTGTCAGATGTGTTAACTGGACTTGCTTATTATTCAATTCCAGTGATGCTAGTTTATTTTGTCCGTAAACGGCAAGATATGCCTTTCGGTTGGATATTTTTGATGTTTGGCACATTCATTGTTGCTTGTGGCACTACCCATTTAATGGATGTATGGACGCTTTGGTATCCTACCTATTGGCTATCAGGGTTACTCAAAGCTATCACCGCTTTTGTCTCTGTATTGACAGCTATAGAACTTTTGCCATTAATACCCCAAGCATTGGCTCTACCAAGTCCTGCCCAACTAGAGGCTGCAAACTCTCAACTAGCAACAGAAATTGCTGAACGTATACGGACAGAAGAGGTACTGAGAGAAAGTAAACAACGCTGGCAATTAGCCTTGCGCGGCAATAATGATGGAATTTGGGACTGGAATGTTAAAACCAATGAAGTTTTCTTCTCGGCCCGGTGGAAGGAAATGCTCGGTTATGAAGACCACGAAATTTCTAACAATTTAAATGAAAGGGTGACACGAATACATCCAAACGATCTGGACTGGGTAAGGCAAGCAGTTGAAGATCATTTTGCTCAAAAAACACCGTTTTACATTACTGAGCATCGGGTTTTATGCAAAGACGGCACTTACAAATGGATTTTAGATCGAGGTCAAGCACTGTGGGATGAAGATGGTAATGTAGTGCGAATGGCAGGCTCATATACAGATATTACTGAGCGCAAGCAAGCAGAGGAGGCACTTAGTAATTTACTTAATAAACTAGAAAATATAGTTGAGCAACGAACAGTAGAGTTAACAACAATTAATCAATCACTACAGGCAGAAATTACTGAGCGCCAGCGAATAGAAAAAGCATTGCGGGAAAGCGAACAACGATTCCGTGCTACATTCCATCAAGCTGCTGTTGGTATCGCTCATGTAGCAATAGATGGAAGGTGGTTATTAGTTAATCAGAGGCTTTGCGATATTCTCGGTTATACACCTGAAGAATTACAGTTTCTAACTTTCCAAGATATTACTCATCCAGATGATATTAATGCTGACTTGAAATATTTTGACCAAATTTTAGCAGATAATATTCAAAATTACTCGATGGAAAAGCGCTATTTCCACAAAGATACTTCCATAGTTTGGGTTAATCTTACCGTGTCTTTGATACGCGAACTTAGTGGGGAGCCAAGATATTTTATTTCTGTAGTCGAAGATATTAGCGAACGACAAGCTGCTCTACGCGATCGCAAGCTGTGGGAAGAGCAAATACAAGCATCACTTTTAGAAAAAGAGGTCTTATTAAAAGAAATTTATCATCGTGTCAAAAATAATTTACAGGTTATTTCCAGTCTGCTAAGTTTGCAATCTGCTTATATCAAAGACGAACACGACTTAATAATATTCAAACAAAGTCAGCAACGAATTGCATCAATGGCTCTAGTCCACGAAAAATTGTATCAGTCTCAAGACTTAGCAAAAATCAATTTTGGTGAATATATTCAAGATTTGGTAACAAGTTTATTTACTGCTTATGAAGTCAATGAAGATGCGATCGCTCTGCTCGTAAATATAGACAATCAAGTGTTTCTCGGTTTAGATACAGCAATCCCTTGTAGCTTAATTATTCATGAGCTTGTATCCAACTCATTAAAATATGCATTTCCATCGGGTAAAGATGGTACGATTTATATCGAAATTAACCAAAACCAAGACCATGAAGTTACACTTATAGTTAGTGATAATGGAATTGGTTTACCACCCAATTTTAATTTCAAAAAACTCGCTTCTTTGGGCTGGCAGTTAGTAGATGCTTTAATTAACCAAATTTCAGGAAATATTAATATCCAAGGTGATACAGGAGTGGAGTGTCGAGTGACATTTACATTAGTATAAAAAACTTAAATATGACATCTGCAAAAATATTAGTGGTGGAAGATGAAGCTATTGTTGCTAAAGATTTACAAAATCGACTGATTAAATTTGGTTATACAGTGCCTGTAATTGCTTCTTCAGGACAAGAAGCAATTGATAAAGCAGTAGAAATATCTCCAGATTTAGTGCTAATGGATATTAAGCTGAAAGGGCTGATGGATGGGATAGAAGCTGCCGAAGAAATCCATAAGTATTTGGATATCCCAGTAATTTATTTGACTGCTTATGCAGACGATAAAACATTAGAAAGAGCCAAGATAACTGAGCCATTTGGCTACCTACTGAAACCTTTTAAAGAAAAAGAATTACATACAAATATTGAAATAACTCTAAATAAACATGGTTTAGAAAGGCAATTGAAGGTAAATAAAAAATGGCTGGATGCACTTTTAAAAAGTATAGGTGATGGTGTAATTGCTAGCGATCTGCAAGAATTAGTAACTTTTATGAACCCGGTTGCTGAAAATCTGACTGGATGGAAACAGGAAGAAGCTTATGGCAGAAATTCATCAGAAATATTCAATATTGTTAATGCCGAAACTCATAACTCTATTGAAAGCCCGATTATCAAAGTTCTTGAAGATGGTATTATCGTCAGTCTTCCAGCAGAAACTATTCTGATTACTAAAGAGGGTGGAGAAATACCAATTGATGACAGCGCTGCACCAATTAAAGACGATCGAGATAATATTACGGGTGCTGTGTTGGTTTTTCGAGATATTACTGAGCGCAAACGAGCCATTGAAGCGCGTCAAAGGCAAATTGAGCAAGAGCAACTTGTAGTGAAATGGGAAGAAATAAATCAACTCAAAAATGATTTTTTGAATTTAGTTTCCCACGAATTGCGATCGCCTCTGAGTAATATGAAATTAATGATTCAAATGATACAATTATCTACGAGTACTGAGGAAGCTCAACGTTATCTACAGCTGATGGAAACAGAGTGCGATCGCGAGTTAGGATTAATTAACGACCTACTAGATCTACAACGCTTAGAAACGTTATCCTATCCAGTTATTACCCCTGATGCATTGCTCTTACAACAGTGGTTAGCCTGGATGATTGAGCCATTTCAAATCCGTGTTCAACAACATCAGCAAACTCTACAGTTGAATCTCCCTTCAAATCTCCCACCATTGTTATCAGATGGCATTAGCTTAGAACGAATCTTAGTAGAATTGCTCAATAATGCCTGTAAATACACATCTGCGGGTGGTGAAATTCTCCTAAGTGTCAGTTACAACTCCTTGGAAACACCTGCAAAAACTGTGATTACTATTAGTAACTCGGCAGAAATTCCAGTAACAGAGTTATCACGAATATTTGAAAAATTTTATCGCATCCCCAATGCAGATATCTGGAATCAAGGTGGTTCTGGATTAGGTTTACCCATAGTACAGAAATTAGTCGAACAACTCCAAGGAAGCATTCAAGTAGAAAGCGGTAATGGATGGACAACATTCACCCTTACCTTAACTGATATGAACATTTAATTTGTCTTTATCCTACACATCACTTATTAGAAGCGTACATCTATACACCTCTAATAAGAAACATTGATTAAATAAAATAGAAAGCTTCATCCTGTCTCTAGCTTCCCTCTCCTTTATAAATAGAAAGCTTCATCCTGTCTCTAGCTTCCCTCTCCTTTATAAAAAGAGGGATTGAGGGTGAGGAAAACCAGGGACATAAATTGTATGTTATTTAATTCTTCTTCCTAAGTAATGTTGTAAAAAACTTTGTTACTGGTATGAGATAATTAGAGGAAATTATTAAATCTAGAAAAATGTCATTAACTATATCTTCGACACCCCAAGGTTTTAGTGCTTTTATTACTAATTTAGGAATACGCGATACGACTGATGATTTTGTATTTATTAAATCATCAGTTCCTTGTGTTGCTGATGGAGTCTTTACTCAAAGTCTTTTCGCCGGGCCAAGTGTTACTATTAGCCGCGAGAATTTAAAAGATTCACAACTACAAGGAATTGTCGTTATATCTAAGAATGCAAATGTTGCTAATGGTGCTATCGGTATCGCTGATGCCCAGGAGGTTCTACAATTAGTTGCAACTGAAACTGGAATTGCTGCACATAATATTGCGATCGCTTCTACAGGCGTAATTGGCAGACGTTACCCCATTGAAAAAATCCGAGCAGGTTTATTAGGATTAGGGAAAAAATTGATTCCTGCTGATTTTAATGCCGCAGCCCGTGGTATTATGACTACCGATACAGTATCGAAACTAGCTACACGACAAATAGGTAATGCCAAGCTGGTAGGAATTGCCAAAGGTGTTGGCATGATTGAGCCTAATATGGCTACTCTCCTAACTTTCTTTTTTACTGATGCTGCCATTTCTGCAAATAGCCTTCGTTCAATTTTTCGGTCTACAATAGATAAAACTTTTAACTGTTTGAGTGTAGACACTGACACTTCTACTAGTGACTCCGCCGTGATTTTAGCTAATGGTTTAGCTGGTGAAGTTTCAGAAGCAGATTTTGCCAATGCATTGCAAGAAGTTGCACAAGAACTGGTGCTGAAAATTGCCAAAGATGCCGAAGGTGCTACCAAAATTATTGAGGTAACTGTAGATTCAGCGATTAACTATGCACAAGCGAAAAAAGTAGCTAAAGCAATTGTCAATTCACCATTAGTAAAAACTGCCATCTATGGAGCAGATCCCAATTGGGGACGAGTTGCTATGGCTATAGGAAAATGTGAAAATGAACAGCAGATAAATCAAGAAACGGTTGTTATTAGTTTTGATAATGTGAAAGTTTATCCTAATACTTTAACTAATGAAAATCTGGAACAATTGCGGCAAATTATGTCTAAAGATAAAGTAGATATTCATGTTAGCCTCAATATTGGCAAAGCTTCTGCAACTGTATGGGGTTGCGATCTTTCGGAGGGTTATATAGAAATTAATGGCAAATATTCAACTTGATTAAATTCTGCATTTCTATAGGATTACTATTTGATTTTTGAACGAAATCAGGTATTGTAGAGTGTGTTAGAACGGAGTTCGTAACGCACTATTATCAAGGATTTGATGCCGTACTCTTTGCGCTCACATCCTACGTATATTTTCAGAAATCAAACCGGATTCCTATATCTAAGTTGATGCTACACAAACTTGCAATCGGTAAGGTTAACGCCCTCACCAATACTGTATAGCTGCTTTCTTCAGTGGTAATAATCGGAACTTCACCCTGCTATCAGGGTACAGCCTACATTTTTGTAGGTAGCACAGCTATGCTACCTACAATGGAATGTTTTTTAACTAGAAGTTCCATAGTCTTTATCTAGAGACGGATAAGTGGGAAAGAGACATCAATAGCTAATTGTTTTGTCAAAAAAGTTGACTAAGGTAGTTTTGTTGTAATATAGTATATTACATGAGTAATGAGTTAGATTAAAAAAACTTCCTAGCCAGTACAGCACTGTGAAAATAAAATTACCATTTGCATCTAAGTAGCTGAAATTACGAGCAAAAATTTTAAAACTTTAATATTTAATACCAAATAACTTTATTAAAGCTGCATAAATAAACAAGTATGGATTTTGACTATTTTAGAAGCAATGAAGGCACACCTACAAATAATACTCGCCAAAGCTTGCTTGCTAGCGGTTGGCGACCCTTTAACCGAGAGTTAGATTGGGGGTTTTTGTGGCAACTTTTGCATAGTGACTCGCGCGAATTAAGTCAAAAAAGTTTGAATTTAGTGAGTAATGTTGCTGAGGTTTTGGGACGAAATAATTATACTTGGTGGGCTAATTTATTAAATATTGTATCTGATAATACCCGCTACGAAGTGGAAAAATTTTGGAATTACATCACACCAGATCCTCAATCACCAGATCATCGCTACAAAGATGTTTTAAGTACAGAAACGCCTATCGTCCAATTTGTTAGCCGTAGTAGCATTCCTATTGATTATGTTCTTAACCGACTGCAAGAAATTACTGTACTGCGAGTTTTAGGTGTGTTGGGTAATCCTGACATTATTACTCAATATTATTCAGAAAGAGATTTTTATTTTCCTACAGAGAAATTTATTAGCTGGGAACGCTTAGATGTTATTAATACTGTTTATGCTTACTGGGGGAAGCATGACGTTTGGTTGCAAATTGATCCCTACGATCGCGGGCGACGACAATATAGTTTAATGGCGAGAAATCTTGCACCATTGATTAACAAGGCGACTTACGACTTAGCAGTGATGTTAAGTGGATATCAAAGTCGTGTAGGTAAAGTTCACAGCCAATTTCCTATTCGCACATTTCCGGCAGATATCCAAAACTTTACTGATTCTGTGCAGCAAGCGATTTTGAATCAAAACCAGTTAGCGGTTGTTGTACATGGAAAACCGGGTACTGGTAAAACAGTCTGGACACAGGCTGTAGCAAAGGAAATTCTTGTACCTTTAGGGTATGTAATTTTTATTTTAGATCATGATGCGATCACTAATTTTGTCCCACCAACTTACATAGAGCGGATTTGTATCGTTATTAACGAAGCTGATAATCTCGCGCAAAATCGCGCTTCCGAGGTGGCGCAATACAACAATAAAACCGAACATATTCTCAGTTTGCTGGATGGCACTTTGTATCAGAGTGTCATTGATGAGTCTGGCATTCAGATGCAGCAACACTTAGTTGTCCTGATGACTTGTAACACTACTGAAAGATTAGATCCAGCCATGTTGCGTAAGGGTAGAGTGGATTTAATGTATGAGTTTACGCAACTATTTATTTGAAGCAGGCAGAGGGTAGGGGGCAGGGGGGACAAGGGGACAAGGGGAAATTATTGAATAAGTCTCTCCCAAGTCTCCCTTGTCTCTTCTTCATGCCCAATTCCCAATTCCCAATTCCCAATTCCCAATTCTCAGTTGTAATCTAAATAAAGATTGCTGTATTTTTACTGTCACCAGAGTTTCACCTGTTTTTGTGATACATTCTGATGCTGTTTGCGCCAAGCCTGGGGAGGTAAACCGTGATGTTGGCGAAACTGGCGGGAAAAATGAGACACATCTTGATAGCCCAATGCTTTTGCTATCTTTTCGACTGTCTGATTATTATTTTGAAGTAAAAAACGAGCGCCTGCCATCCGGCGTTTGACAATCCAGCAGTTTACAGTTTCTCCCGTCTGTCTTGCGACTCGATTAGTTAAGTAAGCAGGTGAGTAACCAACAGCAACAGCCACATCACATAAAGTAATTCCTTGATGATAATGGGCTTCGATAAAGTCGAAAACTTCTTTTAATTGGGGGACGGAGGGAAAAATTGACTTAGAAGATATTGTGGCTTCTTCATCAGAGATTTCTCCAGGTGCGATCGCAACTGTACTATCATCTGCAAATACTGATTTTGAAGCTTTCTCAGATTTCATCGTACACCAGTTTTGCATAGTTGCTTGCTTTTGCAAACGAGTAGCGATCGCTCTGAGCAATTCGTCTAGTGTAGAGGGTTTGGTAAGATAATCATCTGCTCCCAATTCCATAGCTTTGCGAACATCTGCTTTGCTACTACTGCCAGTTAGAAAAATAAAGGGAATAATTGCTGTCAAAGGATTTTGTCGTAGCGTATTTAAAACACTATAACCGTCCATATCAGGCATCGTAATATCGCAAATCACTAAGTCAGGTATATACTCTTGTGCTTGTTGGATACCAGCAAGACCGTTGTCAGCACCGATTGTATCAAAGCCTTTAGCCTTAAGACCTTTTAAATAAAGATCGCGGGTAACATTATCATCTTCAATGACGAGAATTTTATTTGAGGATTCGTACACCATTTTTTATTACCATAACTTTTTGCAGAAGCTGTTTACTATTACGCTGTGGCGGGAGTCTGCCTATCTTCAGTCTGGTTTAGTCGGATTATGCCGTGTTCTACTACTAATTTATGAGTATATAGATAGGCATGAGCTTAATTACTTCGTTCCGAGAGTTATGATTGTTAAGTCGTTAATTCAAACTATCTTAAATTGAACATTCATAACTCGGAACTAGTAAATTCTGATTTGGTTAATGGCAACATAACAGTAAATGTACTGCCAACACCAATATGACTTTCTACAGAAACTTCACCGTGATGTAAGTCTACAAGGGTTTTAAGAATTGACAATCCTAGTCCAGTACCAGGTATATGATCGATATTGCTACCACGGTAAAATGGCTCAAATATTCGCTGTTGATCTTGTGTTGAAATACCGATCCCCCTATCTTTAATCTGGAAAATTACTTGCTCATTTTCACAATAAAGTTCTAAATCAACTGTCATACCAGAGCGAGAATATTTGATTGCATTATCAAGTAAATTTTTCAAGATCGGCTCTAACAGTTTTTTATCTATAGAGGCTATTACTGAATTTTGTTTACTTACAAAATTAATGGGAATTTGCCTAATACTCATCTGCATTTGTGCAACTAAGTCATGACAAAAATCAACTAACTCCAGTGGTTTTGGTTCATAGTTTATTTTTGCTGATTCTGCCTTAGAGAAGAACAAAATGTCATCCAACATCTGACTGAGTTGTTCGGTAGCTTTTTGAATGTGATCTAGTAGTGGTTGGATTTTCTTCTGCGTATGTTGATCTACTTCTTCCTTTAATAAACTATTAGAAAATGAAACAATATTTAGTGGAGTTCGGAATTGATGGCAAACCATAGAAAGAAAACGCGCTCTCAGTTCGCTAAGTTGTTTTGCTTGTTCTAAAGCTTGGTTAAGACCTAATTCTGCATATTTGTAATCTGTAATATCAATGCCTGCAATCATTTCTACTGGTTTTCCACCAAAATCTAGCACTCCATCCAGCATTACAACCGCACAAGCTAGCCAACGTTCCGTGCCGCTTTTTGTCAGAATACTCATCTCCTGATATTCAAACTTAGCTGCTTCTTCCTGCTTACGTATCTGTCTACGTTTTTTGCTCTTAATCAGCCGACGAACATCAAAACCTGTCAAGAGTTCCTCTTTTGTGTAGCCCGTTAGTTGTTCTACTGCTGGATTTATATAGCAAAGCCGTGTGCCTTGAATCAAAAAAGTGCTAGTATCTGTCCTTTCTGCTAAAGTCCGAAATCTAACTGCATTTAGCCGCAATGCTTCTTCAGTCTGTTTCGACTCAGTAATGTCCCAAATACTCCACACTCTTCCAATAATTTTACCCTCCAACCATTGAGGCTTAGAGTAGTGTGCAAAAACTCTCCCATCATTCAATTCTAAAATATCATAACTCTCAAAATCCGATTGGCTAGACACTTCCCAAATCAACCGACTAAAGGCTTGCGGATCTTTAAGTTGGCTCTCAAAAAAGGCTTTGCATCGAGGACATTTTTTAGATAATATTAGAGACTCTGGGATCTGCCACATATCTACAAATCTCTGATTCAAGCTCAGAATATCCCCTTCAGAATTAACTGCCACAATCCCAATAGCAGTAGATTCGAGAGTAGAACGAAGTAAAGAAAGAGATGTTTTTAGTTCTACTTCCTTTAATTTGAGTTGAGAAAATTCTTGTTGTAAATTGTCTTTGGCATCCTTTAACTCATCAGTCCACTTTTGCACGCTCAATTCTACTATTTCATCACTGATTTCCCGCGCAAAAGCACAGCCAAATTCTATATCTTGTTGTTTGACATAGTTAATAGATATTTCTACTAGAAAGATCCGACCTCCTTTTGTCCGGTAGCGAGATTTAAAGGTAAGAGAACCTTGGGAGTTAATCTTTGACCAATTATGTAGAGAAAAATCTATATCTATATCATGCAACCTCATAGTAAGTAATTCCTCACGGGAATACTCAGTCATGCGGCAAGTGGCATCATTAACGTAGAGAAGCTGTGCATTTTCTCCTAAACAAAAAGCAGCATCTGTAGCTTGATTTATTAAGAAGTGAGCAAACTTCATTTCTACTTCTGCCTGTAGTGGCCATTGAGTCTTTGATCTAGCTAATCTATAATCGCCAGAATTCATATCCCTACTTGCTCCTGGTAATTAATCAGCACTATAGCCATCAATAAGTTGCTAATCATAACTGGCTAAAATATTTGGTGCATTGTTAGGCAGTTAAATAATGCAATTAGTTAGTAGATTAAAAAAATCTTACTACCGAATTTAACAAAACTTATCATACCAATAAAAAGCGAATAATCTAACCAAAATTTCCTAAAAAATCTAAATAAATATTTAATGGGAAATTTATTATTGACTTAAACAGTTTTTTATGGTTGCAAAAAATAGACAAATCAGATTCAGATTAGTCGATAAACCTTATCAGACAAAAGTTCAAAACTCTCAGTCTATAAGCAGAAAAGATATTTAAATTTCAATAGCACGCTTGTTGGAAATTTGCCTACCTTCAACAACTGGATTCTGTCTTCGTCTTTTGTTTTTATTAAGATGTTATCCCTGCACCAGAGTGAAGGAATGGTTCACCAACTTTAAGTTGTTAGGTTTCTTTTAACTGGCAAAAGGTTAAAGGAGAAAAATTTTTGTCCCTTATCCTTCCCCTCGCCAAAGTCCTTGGCGAACTACTCGTGTAGAGCCGTCTGATTATCAACATAAATGATTCTACTGGGCTTGGATTGGTTTAGATGTGCAAATCTGTCTTCGTTAATTCATTTTCTTAATTTATCTTAACTTACTCTTTCAGGGATTTAACTATAGAAGAATATGCTTAGTCATCCGCCGTAAGAAATACATATGTATCACAAAAGTACTGTTATGTAAAGTATGTATTTATACTTAAATTGTCATAATCGTACTTTATTCGTCGTCAGAAGGGCAATTTTGCGAAAAAAATACGTATCATTTCGCGTATATTATTGTTTTTATTTTTTCATCAAGTAGGATTTTCCCGTAAAGGCTACGTAAGTGTTGATAAATCATGCAACATGAAAAATGGATTTTATCGAGGGTATTAACGAAGAAATCTGCCCACCATGAGCGGGGCTTGTACCAAAATTTTCTTAGTCTTCATATTGTTTATCAAGCAGATGAGTTGCTAAGGAACATTGAGTCTAGCTGTAAAATTCAGCCCAAACCTGTATATAGCCTAGCTTTTAGCCTCTGTCTGAAAATACTCATTATTGGAATGCGATCGCAAATCTTAAGGTGCAGTCTTACATCAGTCATTCCCAGTCAAAGATTTTTGACTAGACATAATGCTACAAATATGTTGGTAAGGATACACCATTGCTGTACTTTTAGGAGAAATTTATTTATATAAGGGTTTGTGTAAAATATATCAATCCCTAATCTATAATCGTTTTTCTTAGAAATTGACTTACTCCCCACTGAGTCATCTCTCAAAGGATATATAAAAATTTAAGTAAATATGTCTTTATCGTTACAAATAATTGACTCAATAAGTTTTTAGTGGCAATATAAAGACCACTAAACTGTTGTAGTTTGGCTTATGCTACAAGGCGAGTTCAAGAGTTGGTAAAGAAGTCAGCCAATCACTCATTGGGGAACCGTTTAGGAAAAAAGCAAAAGAATTGACATTTTTCTCAAAAGATTTTCTATTGTAAATTTGGTCATCTGTATTGAGTGCGATTGCAAGATTTCAATTTTTCAAAATGACAAAGTTGAAAATATCGAAATTATCATAAAAGCGAAAGAATTGACACTTTTATCAAAATATTTTTCATTGCAGATATCCTTATCTCATAGTAAATATCACCAATTAAGAACCTCTTTAAGAAGTTAAATAAGTAGGTCAGCGTTATTAAACTTAACTATATAAAGTTTTGTAAAATTTATGAGAAGCGTTTGAGTTAAGCATTAGTTGCTCCTTTGCATACTTTTAAATGATTAAGTTTTTCCCCACCAACCGACTTAGCACTGTAATTATCACAGTTAAAGCGAAAAATTTGACACCTCTATCAAAGGATTTTTGATTGCACAAGAGTTATCATCTCCTCTATTCTGGTTTCTAGAAGCACAGCCTTACTTGCTGTATGCTTTGCAAAAATTTTTTGGTAGTGCGCTCACAACCATCAATCAGTAGCAATCAACCGTTTCTACTATCGAGCAAACTCGGTTATACCTGTGATAAACAACAGAGTTGTTCGTATTAAATATTGCTAGCGCTGTGATTGTAAACTAAAAAGCCTTTGTGTAACTTTATGTAATTGCGTGAAACCAATGAGTCAAAACTATACTGGTTCAAACTCTCCTCTCATCACCACAGAGCCATACAAAGAACTTCCAGCAAACAGATATGTAGAGACTTCTCATCAGGTTGATGAATCGGAGAAGAACGGGGGAATTCAGCCTTTTTTAAATGACCAAACACCTCCAACGCTTTCAGTTGCCGATGCGATCGCTCAGATGTTGGAAAATTTGGGAGTAAACTACGCTTTTGGTGTTGCTGGTGGCGCAATGGCCAGCCTTTGGGGGGCGCTATCCAATAGCAGCATAGAGGTGTTGAACTTCCGCCATGAAGCCGGAGCAGCCTTTGCAGCAACAGAGGCATACTTTGCCAATAATCGCCCCACTGTAGTTTTTACTACAGCCGGGCCGGGGATCACCAACGCACTGACCGGATTATTTGCGGCTCGTGGTGAAGGTGCAAAGGTGATTTTGCTATCGGCTTGCACTTCAGCACCGCAGCGTGGACGCTGGGCAATTCAAGAAACCAGCACTTATACATTGCCCAGTGGGGGAATTTTTACCCCAGGAGCGCTATTCAACTATGCAATCACCATCGAATCGGCGGCTCAACTACCGCAGATTTTCCGCAAACTGGCGATGGCTTTGGCGCAACCAGGCGGATTTGTCGCTCATTTGAGCATTCCCACGGCTGTGCAGACAAGTTTAGTTGAGGATGTAGCCTTACCCCAACTAGATGTTTCGCCATTTCCGATGACTCCTTGCAAAGAAGCGATCGCTAAATCTGTAGAGTTATTATCATCTGGCCCCTTTGCCATCTGGGTTGGTTTCGGTGCGCGTGATGCAGCAGAAGAAATTCTCGAACTCGCTGAAAAAACTGGAGCAGCCGTCATCTGTTCACCTCGTGCTAAAGGTATTTTCCCTGAAGATCATCCTCAATTTGTGGGTGTCACAGGTTTAGGTGGTCATGCTTCCGTCTTAACTTATATGGAAGAACAACCTCCACTACACACACTCGTGTTAGGAACCCGCCTTGGTGAACCGACTTCCTTCTGGAGTTCGGCACTAGTTCCCAAAGGAGGCTTTATTCATGTAGATATTGACCCAGAAGTGCCAGGTGTAGCCTATCCACAGGTTGAAACATTCGGGGTTCGGTCTGATATCAAAGCTTTTGTGGAAGAGTTATTGGAGCAATTACCAGATGCTCCTCATTCCACAACTTTGTCGCTACCTCGTCCAGAACGCAAAGCAATTGAACCTGCACCAGAGGTAGATTATCCAGTGCGGCCAGAAGTATTAATGGCAGCAATTCAAAAGATAATTGTTGAAGGTAGTGATGCGATAGTAATGGCGGAGTGTGGTAACTCATTTACTTGGTCAACCCATCTACTCCAATTTACCGAAACCAATCGTTACCGAGTCAGCACCGGAGTCGGCGCAATGGGTCACGCCGTTACCGGAATATTGGGTGCAGCGCTGGCAAGCAATACTAAGGCTGTAGGCATTGTCGGCGATGGAGCAATGCTGATGAATAACGAAATCAGCACAGCCGTGAAATACAAAATTCCGGCGATTTGGATTGTCCTTAACGATGCGCGTTACAACATGTGCCATCAAGGGATGAAAATCTTGGGATTAAAAGGCGCAGATGCAACGCTTCCACCGACAAACTTCGCCATGATTGCGCGGGGGATGGGAGCAGAAGCGCTTGTGGTTGTTAGAGAGTCGGATATTGAGGCGGCATTAGAACAAGCGATCGCATCATCTGTTCCTTTTCTGATTGATGTCGTCATTGATGCCGATCGCCCAGCACCTTCTGGTGGACGTAATAAGAGTTTAGCGGCACAAGGAGTTAAATCAAGTCCGGCGAAAAATGCCGTCAAGCAAATTTCATTTCCAATGGTTTGATTTTAAAAGCTGGCAATCTCATTCCATTGCTATAGACACTAAAACTCTCAATCAAACAGACTTTTTAAGATATGTCTGATTGGTACATCCGCAGTCTTAGTTTGCTCACCAAAGGATAAGGATAAAGTACAAGTTTAAAAGCAATAAAAACTCTTTTCCAGCCAACAAAAATCTTACAAAACTGGAACTCCAAACTTTTGGTTTTTGAACCTTACTTTATTCTTGCTTCATCCTATCTTAATATTCGAGACTGCCTTTGTGTCTATATCTTTACATTTCGTAATTCTTATTACTTTGAGGTCAAGATGCTGCTATTTGAAACTGTTAGAGAAATGGGCCATGAACAAGTTCTATTTTGTCATGGTAAAAATCCCGAAATTAAAGCAATTATTGCTATCCATGACACAACCTTGGGCCCAGCGATGGGAGCTACAAGACTGATGCCTTATGTCAACGAAGAAGCTGCTTTAAAAGATGCGCTTCGTCTTAGTAGGGGGATGACATATAAAGCTGCCTGTGCAAACATTCCGGCTGGTGGCGGCAAAGCAGTTATTATCGCTAATCCTGAAAATAAAACAGATGAACTTTTGAGAGCTTACGGACGTTTTGTTAACAGCCTCAACGGACGTTTTATTACCGGGCAAGATGTCAATATTACCCCTGATAACGTCAGAACAATCAGTCAAGAAACTAAACATGTTGTTGGAGTCTCAGAAAAATCTGGTGGGCCTGCTCCGATAACATCATTAGGGGTTTTTCTAGGAATCAAAGCTGCTGTAGAGTCTCGTTGGCAGAGCAAAAGACTTGATGGCATGAAAGTTGCAGTTCAAGGCTTGGGAAATGTTGGTAAAAATCTTTGTCGTCACTTACATGAGCATGATGTCAAGCTTTTTGTGAGCGACGTAGATCCAGCAAAAGCAGAAGAAGCAAAACGGCTTTTTGGTGCAACTATTGTAGAACCAAGCGAAATTTACTCTCTTGATGTAGATATTTTTTCTCCTTGCGCTTTAGGAGGAATTCTTAACAGTCATACAATTCCTTTCCTGCAAGCTAAGATTATTGCCGGTGCAGCTAATAATCAATTGGAGAATGAGCAATTACATGGTCAAATGCTTACCAAAAAAGGGATTCTCTACAGCCCTGATTATGTAATTAATGCTGGAGGGCTAATCAACGTTTACAACGAAATGATTGGTTATGACGAAGAAAAAGCTTTCAAGCAAGTGCATAACATTTATGACACTCTATTAGCAATTTTTGAAATTGCGAAAGAGCAGGGAGTTACTACCAACGATGCTGCTAAACGGTTAGCAGAAGACCGCATCAACAATATTAAGCGCAGCAAATCTAAAGCGATCGCAGCTTAATTTTTATTATCTTCAGGAGTGGGAAGTGGAAAAAAATACTTTTGCAACATCAGCTTACATTGCGACTTCACCAGAGAGCGCCTTTAACTATCTTTGTAGTTTAAAGAACTTGGATGAATGGACACTTTATAGCCGGATGAAAGAGCAAATTGACGAAGATACTTGGCTCGGAACTGCATCTGGTTATCACAAAAATCTCTATTATCACGTTAAAAAACTAGAAAATCCGCTTTTCTACGGCATTGAGTGGCACTGCGGATTAGAGTATCAAAAATATTTTCAAGTTTACCCTGTTTTATTATTTCCCACTGATTACATCGAGCCGGGAACAGATGAAAAAGGTGTGTACTTCCATTGGCTGAGTTTTGTCGATCCCAAACGACAGACTCAGATGATTATGCAGGGGATTCATACAGTCCACACTTCTGAATGTCGTTCTCTCAAAGGTAATTTAGAACGCAAAGCCGGTCTGACCTCAGCAGCTAAAGGTCGCTATTTTATCGATACTGATACAATTTATGTTGATGCCCCAATTGAAATCGGTATTGAATACTTAAAAGACTTACGGAATGTTGATGAGTGGGCACATTTACTCCGTCCAAATGGTGATATTACTTCTGAATCAGGTGAATTCAAAGATGAATATGACCAAAAGGTAAAAGTGTCTGTACGAGTTCATAGTTTGAGTAAATACTACTTACTTGAACAAGAACACTTTTATCCAGAGTACGAATATTATCAGCGTTCTGTAGCGTTACTTATCCCAACCGCTTATGCTTTCGCTGACCCCGAAGCTTCCGGTTTTATTTTGCATCGAATCACATTCTGGAAAACAGATGGAACTGTAGGTCACGGCAAGCTTCAACTTGAAGATTTTGGTGCAGAAAGCATGAACATCAAACGTTTACTCGAAGCCAAAGCCGGCAATCTCAAATCATTCGACCGAGGCATGAGTTATCTGCCAAAAGTTCAAGAGGATCTAGCCATTAGTCATTAGTCATTGGTCATTGGTCAAATAACAAATGACCAATGACAAATGACAAAGAACAAAATATGAAACTGAAGCCACTTACTATTACTATCCTTACTTTTTGTGTTGCCGCTTTTTCTGGAATGAAAGCTGCCTCAGCTGCATCATTTTCAGTAATCGCCGACGGTCTATATAATGCCGGCGGACTGAGTTTTAGCCCTGATGGTAGTCTCTATGTTACAGAGGCGGGAATAGGGGGAAGTGGGGCTTGTGTTCCACCAGCAAGTGGTCAAGGCGATTCTTTATGTTATGGCACAAGTGGGGCAGTTACCAAAATAGAGAATGGTAAAACCGAACGTATACTTACAGGACTTCCTTCCTTAGCACTGCCAGATGGCACTGGAGCCGCAGGCCCTCGTGATATCAAATTTGATGCTACAGGTAAACCTTATGTTCTGATTGGGTATGGGGCTAATCCAACATTTCGCGATCGCAATTTAGGTGACACTGATCTTGGTAAAATCATCGCTCCCGATTTTAATACCAACTCCTGGACGAGTGTTGCCGATTTAGCTAACTATGAACTCGCCAACAATCCCGATGGTAGTGATGTCGGTAGCAATCCCTTGGGTTTTGTAATAGATGGCAATAAGTTAGTTGCATCAGATGCAGGTGCAAATGATTTACTCAGCTTTAATGCTAATGGCAGTGATTTACAAGCGATCGCTACATTCCCTGAAGACATATTAGCTAATCCCATCTTTCCATCCTCTGGTACTCCATCCAATGAACCGGCGCAAGTGCCATCTCAAGGTGAACAGGTGCGATCGTCGCAGTTTGCAACCCAAGCAGTACCCTCAAGTGTGGCAAAAGGCCCTGATGGCGCTTATTACGTCAGCCAATTTACTGGTTTTCCCTTCCCCGAAGGTGGGGCAAAAATCTATCGAGTCGGCGCTGATGGGACATCAACAGTTTTCGCCGATGGTTTTACCCAACTTACAGACTTGGAATTTGATGCTGAGGGCAACTTATATGCTTTGCAGTACGCCAATCAGTCAGCCTGGAAGGGTAATTTTGATGGTTCTGTGATCAAAATAGCTGCTGATGGCACTCGCACAACTCTCTTGAGTGGCGATGGATTAGAGTCACCTAGCGCCCTGACTATTGGTTCCGATGGTGCAATATACGTCACCAACCGAGGCGATCGCCCCGGACTTGGACAAGTTATCAGAATTGAGAATACCAAATCTATACCTGAACCTAGTTCTACTTTCGGCGTATTAGCGATCGCAGCCTTGGGCGTTGGTTGGTTACACAAGAAGAGAAGCCCCACACCTCCTAATACGGTTCGGTTAAAGGGTAAAGGGGAAAGGGAAAAGGTTTTGAATACATCTTTTCACCTTTACCCCTTACCCTTTACCCAGACCACAAGGAAAGTTAAAAATGCTTATCCGAACCGTATTGCCACACCTCCCATAAATCTCAAGTAAAGAGTTTCAAACCTATTGTGCGTTTCTCTAAGGCTGAGATTCGTTGTCTTCAAAACCATAAAGTTTACCACTTACTTAATTCTCAATCTCCAAAGGTATGAAACTCAAATCATTTACTCTTACACTATTGACTGTTTGTATTGCTGCGGTATCTGCACCTAAAGCAGCCGAAGCTGCAAGCTTAACAGTAGTTGCCGATGGTCTTAGTAATCCACGGGGAATCAGCTTTGATTCTGGCGGTAATATTTATGTTACAGAAAGTGGTTCTGGCGGTGATGGACAAGACGGAAGATGTATTGCATCACCTAGCGCAGGGTATATTCCTCTATGCGCTGGTCAGAATGGCTCCCTGATCAAAATTGCTCAGGACGGTACAAAAACAAGTATAATTTCCGATCTAACTTCTTTAGCACTATCACCTTCTGGGGAACAAGCAGCCGGCCCTGCGGATATCAAATTTGATTCTTCAGGTAACGCTTATCTTTTGACAGGTCTTGCAGGCGATCCAACTAATCGTGATACCGTTTTGAAATCGCCTGACCTTGGTAAATTATACAAGGTAGACTTAAATACTGGTGGGTTGACAACTCTTGCAGATTTTGGAAGTTATGAAACTGCTTATAATCCTGATGGTACTGATATAATTTCTAACCCCTATTCTTTTGCCATTGAAGGCAATACTGCTTACGTAGTTGATGGGGGCGGAAACAGTATATATTCTGTGGGACTCGATGGCAGTGGGATTAAAAATGTAGCTGCATTCCCTCAGAAAACGATAGATAAAAGTAAACTCGAATATCCCGATCTTGGGCCGGATGTAGATCCATCTGCGCTTCCCATAACACAGCAATCAGTACCGACTGGAATTGCGATCGCTCCAGATGGCAGTTTAACAGTTAGCGAATACACTTATTTTCCTTATCCAGAAGGAGAAGCGCGGATCTTTAGTGTCGATCCCAATACCTTGCAATCAAAAGTTATCGAAGATGGCTTTACACAGCTGACTGGCGTAGCTTATGACCCCGACGGCAACTTATACGCCTTGCAACACATCAATAGTTCCGAATGGAAAGAAATTCAACAGGGCGGTATTATCACTGGTGATATTAGTGGTTCTTTGATCAAAATAGCCACCGATGGAACTCGTGAAACTATTTGGAGTGGTGATGGACTAGAAGCTGCTTCTGGTATCACTTATGGCCCTGATGGTAATTTGTATATCGCTAACCGAGCCAGATTAGCAGGCACAGGACAAGTTATCAAGATCGATCCGAGAGTAGCCAAAGTCCCCGAACCCACCTCTGCAATCGGTCTGATAATTGCTGGTGCTTTAGGTGCAACTTCAATGGTGAAGCGCAAACGCAGCAAAGAATTAGTGAACGCAGAGACTGTCTAATTCCTGGTAAAGCTTACAGAATAGGCTGCTGCCTCATAGAGAAAGTTGCATTTCAAACAAGAGGCAGCAGCCCAAATTTTAGAGTTCCCTAACTGGGACTGGGAACGAAATTAGTCTAGGAACGAGTATACCTCATAGAACCAGGACTTAAAACTTATGGGATTAGTCAAAAATTTGTCACTTGCTATTCTTAGTACGGGATTCACCGTGTTGGCAACAGTAGCCCAAGCCAAGGCTGTAACATTAACTTACGATAGAAGTATCGGCAGTCCTGGCTTCGGCCCTGGTCAGCTATTTGTTCCCCAAGGTATAGCAGTAGATAGCCAAGGAAATACTCTCGTAGCTAACGGACGCGGTGTTAACCCGGATGGTACTCCTAACTACAACGTCGGTAACAAAATTGAAAAATTTAGTCCAAGCGGTGAGTATATTGGAGCAATTGGCTCCGGCGGCACAGGGCCTGGGCAGTTTGACGAGCCAACAACTGTAGACTTTAATCCAGTAACAGGGGATTTGTATGCAGGTGATGTCTACAACAACCGCATAAATCAATACGATTCTCAGGGTAACTTTATTAGATCCTTTGCAAATGGACAATTTACTGGTCTGATAGAAGGTAGATTGTTCTTTGGGCCATCTGGTGTAACCTTTGACAAAACTGGCAACGTGTACATCGGTGATTTTAATGGCGAAAGAATCCTTAAATTCACATCAGACGGACAGCAAATTGGTGTCATTGGTGGCAATGTTGGTACTGCACTTGGGCAATTCCAAGGTGTAGCAGGTATAAGAATTTCCCCAGTTAGTGGAAATATCTTTGTAGCTGACCAGTATAACAACCGCGTTCAAGTACTCGATCCAAATGGTAATCCTCTGTACTCATTTGGTTCAGCAGGTAGCGAACCTGGACAACTTCTTCAGCCAATTGGCATCGAACTGGACGAACAAGATAATGTTTATGTAGCTGATTCTATCAACAGCCGTGTTCAAGTATTTGATAAAAACGGTAACTTCTTGACTTCCTACGGTGAAAATGCACGCGATGCATCAGGTAATCCTGTAGCGCCTCCAGCATTAACTGGCCCTCCTTTTGGCGACCCCCTCGACCTTACTCCCGGCAGATTTAACTGGACGGGTGGCACAAGCTATAAAGATGGCAAGCTTTATGTGGGCGATTTCTTCCAAGGTCGCGTCCAAGTGATAAACGTAGAAGGCACAACTAAAGTACCTGAACCTAGTTCAGCATTGGGTTTAGCATTGCTTGGACTTGGGGCTGCTACCATGACATTGCAAAAACGTGGTCACTCGCTTCGTTCGAATTCAAAATTCAAAATTCAAAATTCAAAATTACAATCCCCATAAATAAATTTAGGGGTTTGAAAACTTGGACGCTATAAGCCTCGTACTTCGTATCTTGGCTTATATTTTTTACCTTTTCCATAAATCAATTCAGAGTTCGTAGTAAGGACTTCAGTCCTTATTTTCTAAGCACTAAAGTGCTTACTACAAACTTTTCATTACTAGCTTGACAGACTACTAATATAGGAATCATATTTGATTTTTGAACTAAATTAGGTAATGCTTCGCGGTAACACACCCTACTTGTAATTACGAATTACGTTCGCGTAGCGTGCCGGAGGCTCTACTACGAATTACGAATTAAAAATCAAGGTGCTTCCAGGAAATTAACAACTCATGCACATTCTGATTTATTCATACAACTATCATCCAGAACCAATTGGTATTGCACCTTTGATGACTGAACTAGCAGAAGGGCTGGTGAAGCGTGGGCATCAAGTGCGGGTAATCACAGGTATGCCTAATTATCCTCAGCGTCAAATTTATGACGGTTATCAAGGTAAGTTATATGTTACTGAACAAAAAAATGGTGTCAAAATTCAGCGTAGTTACCTGCGGATTAAGTCTAAACCTAACCTTATAGATCGGTTATTGCTAGAGTTGAGTTTTGTGTTTACAAGTTTGCCACAAGCACTCAAGGGTAAACGACCTGATGTAATTCTTTTAACAGTACCGCCGTTATTAGTTTGTTTACCTGCAACTTTGATAAGTTGGCTATACAACTGCCCATTAGTGCTAAACGTGCAAGATATCCTCCCGGAAGCTGGTGTGCGTGTTGGACTAATTAAGAATAAGTTGATGATTCAAGCTCTGGAAGCTTTAGAAAAATTTGCTTATCGAACTGCACATACTATTAGCGTAATAGCCGATGGCTTTGTAGATAATTTAAAAAATAAAGGTGTACCTGCTAATAAAATAGCCTGCATTCCCAATTGGGTAAATCTAAATTTTATCCGTCCTTTACCGAAAGAAAATAACTCTTGGAGAGCTACCCATCAACTTGATGGTAAATTTGTAGTACTTTATTCAGGTAATATTGCTCTCACACAAGGTTTGGAGACAGTAATAGAAGCAGCAGCCCGTTTACGTCATCTAAAAGAAATTGTCTTTGTCGTAGCTGGTGAATCCAAAGCCCTGGAAAGGTTGCAAAAGCATTGTCTTGCTTGTGGTGCAGATAACGTTTTGCTTTTACCGTTGGAAGTGCGAGAAAAACTACCACAAATGTTAGCAGCCGCAGATGTGGGGCTGATTGTGCAAAAGCGGAATGTGATTTCCTTCAATATGCCTTCTAAAATACCACTGTTGTTAGCTAGTGGTCGCCCAATTGTGGGTTCAGTTCCGGCCGCCGGAACTGCTGCAAGAGCTATCAGAAAAAGTGGCGGTGGTGTTATCGTTGAGCCTGAGTCAGCAGATGCTTTGGCTGCGGCGGTGCTGAATTTATATCATCAACCGGAATTAGCAGCGCAATTAGGACGTAAGGGAAGAAAGTTTGCGGTAGAAAACTATTCCTTTGAGCAAGCGCTAGACCGATATGAAGAGTTATTTGCTGATGCGATCGCTAAAAAAGCAACAAACTTGGATATCTTACCAGAAATAAGTTCTAAAGAATCACTTGTTGATATTTGAAAATTGGGGACGCGAAAAATGCCTCTGAAATCCTCTTATTCAGATCAGCTTAAAAAAACTGACCAGAGCTTGATCGCCTTACTTAGCGATCGCATATCATTATTAGCAGCATCAGAACAGCCTTCTTTAGATGAACAATTGGCTGATGTCGCTCCCCTACTCGCTCAAGCTGGTATTCCTGAGTCTGTTTGGGCGGGTGTAGTTAAGAGTTGTCATGCCAGTATCCCTAAATCTGCCACAAATCATGTCATTCCCCGACAAGTTACCATCATCGGTGGACACGGCAGGATGGGAAGATTATTTAAAGAGCAGCTTTCAATAGTAGGTCACAATGTTAGCGTTCTCGAACATGATGATTGGGAATATGCAGAGCAATTGTTAAGTCAGGCAGAATTAGTATTAGTAAGCGTTCCTATTGAATATACGGTTGATGTTATCAAGCGGGCAGCAAAATATCTCACCCCGACTACAGCTTTGTGTGATATCACAAGTATTAAAACGCAGCCTACTCAAGCAATGCTCGAACACCATTGTGGCCCTGTTATGGGTTTACATCCCATGTTTGGGCCAAATATCAAATCGTTTTTAGGACAAAAGGTGGTAGTGTGTCCCGGTCGAAACGATGATTCATTTCAATGGTTATTAGATTTTCTCAAAAGTAAAGGCGGTGAGTTAATTGTTTGCACGCCTGAAGAACACGATCAAATGATGGTGGTTATTCAAGCTACGCAGCATTTCTGTAGATTTAGTCTTGGTGTTTTCTTAGCACAAGCAAGAGTTGAGATAGAACAAAGTTTAACAATGTCAACTCCTAATTATCGTCAAGAAATTGATATTGTGAAACGTTTGTTTTCTCAAAATCCTAATTTATGTGTTGATATTATGCTAGCTACTGAAGAAAGATGTAATGCTATTAGCTTTTTGGCTAATACTTACAGTCGGTTGGCTAGACTGGTGGCTAGGAAGGATAGGGAGGCATTAATTAAAGAATTTGAGAATACTCAAAGTTTTTTTGAAGGTAAAATTAATAGTTTTCTCCAGCCTTTAAATACAACTGGTATCCAAAGAGATTTTAAAGCGCAGAATATTGGCATTTGAATAATAATTTTTTATGAGGAACGAACCGCGAAGGGCGCAAAGGGCACGAAGGAAGAAAGAGAGAGAGAGGCAATAAAATTTAAGGCAGCTTCATTAAGAAATAGATGAATAAGGAAAAGTATGCTGATAGATATCTTTCATGATACTGTTTGTCCTTGGTGCAGAATTGGGAAAAAGCATCTGTTTGATGCATTGGTACAATGGCAAGAACAAGAGGTAAATATCCGATGGCATCCTTTTCTTCTGGATAATACTGTTCCTGTTGAGGGGTACGAATTTCGTAGTTTTATGCAAGATAGAAAGGGGATTAAAGCGGAATATCTGCAATATCTGTTTGATTATACGCAACGCGCAGGTGAGGCGGCTGGAGTTAAGCTAGATTTTGAAAAAATCCGTTTGGCTGTCAATACTAAGCTTTCTCATCAACTGATTGCACTAACACCCGCAAACGTAAAAAATGATATCGTAGAAGCAATTTATAGAGCTTACTTTGAAGAGGGTTTGAATATTGGAGATATTAACGTTATTGTTGCAATCGGTACAGCATACCAGATGGATAGTACCGAATTGAAGTTGCAATTAAGCGATCCTGATGTAGCTGATGCAGTTGTTACTGAATCGGAATTTGCTCGGTTAAATGGCTTCAACAGTGTGCCGTTTTTTATCATGAATAATCAAGTCAAGGTAAATGGTTCTCGCTCGGTAGAGGTTTTCCTTGAAGCTTTGAATAGTGCTGCACTTTTAGATATACCCGCAAGAAAATGATTGTTGACATCAAGCAAAAAAGTAGATTAATTCATCAACGTGTTTCGGTTACTTTTAACTATGAGGTTTACTTTACCCAAAACTTATTTGAGTTGAAAAACCCCACACTAGCGCAAGTGGTAACGGCAGATGAGGAGGCCAAGCCGAAGAAAGTAGTTGCGGTGGTAGATGCAGGAATATTAAAGTATCAACCGGAATTGGTGAAGCAATTAGTTGCGTATACCAAGTTTTATGGAGAGGTACTAGCGATCGCAGCCGAACCCATGATAATTTCGGGCGGAGAAGCTGCCAAAAACGATCGCACTTTAGTAGAGCAAATCCAGCAACTCATTGAAACAGCCGGATTATGTCGCCATTCTTATGTGTTAGCGATCGGGGGCGGGGCGGTATTGGATTTGGTAGGATACGCTGCTGCAACTGCTCACCGGGGAATTCGTCTGATTCGGGTTCCGACAACGGTGTTAGCGCAAAATGATTCTGGGGTTGGAGTAAAAAACGGCATCAATGCCTTTGGTAAAAAGAACTTTCTCGGCACATTTGCGCCACCTTATGCAGTTATAAATGACTCTGCGTTCTTGACAAGCCTAGACGATCGCGATTGGCGTTCCGGGATTGCAGAAGCCGTGAAAGTGGCGCTGATTAAGGATGCTAAGTTTTTTGATTATATCCATTCTCACAGCAAAGCCTTGGGGCGGCGAGACATGGATGCTATGCAACAAGTTATCTATCGTTGCGCCCAGTTGCATTTAGAACATATTGCTAATAGCGGCGATCCTTTTGAAATGGGTTCCTCTCGCCCCCTGGATTTTGGACATTGGGCGGCTCATAAATTGGAGCATTTGACAAATTATCGCTTGCGTCATGGTGAAGCCGTTGCGATCGGTATCGCTTTGGATAGCACTTATTCTTATTTAGCAGGATTGCTTGATTGTTCAGAATGGCAACGGATATTAAATACTTTATCGGCGTTGGGTTTCACGCTGTATGTGCCAGAAATGGTTGAAAATTTATCACAACTAGAACATCCTGATTGTTTGTTCCGGGGTTTAACTGAGTTCCGCGAACATTTGGGGGGAGAGTTGACTTTAATGTTGCTAAAAAGTATTGGGAAGGGCATTGAGGTTCATGAGGTGAATTTGTTGTTGTATAGGCAAGCGATATCACTGTTGCGGGAATTTTAGGATCGTAAAATTATCCCTTTCAAAGTGGGTAAAAATTAGGGTTCATAATATTCATCTTTACTCTGTGCCCTCTGCGCCTTTGTCGTTCAATAAACTTTTAAACCGCAGAGGCACAGAGAACACTGAGAAATAACAACAGATTTGACGAGGCATATTGAAAGGCTAGATCAATACAGTTCAGTTAAGCATTTATTCTTTTTCTTCCTTTGTGTCCTTTGCGGTTCGTTAAAAGTAGAGACTTAATACTAAGTCTTGAGATAAATTACTACTTTTGAGAGAGGTAAATAGTTTTAAGTACATTATCAAAAGAAGCAATAAAAAATTAGTATAAAAAAAACGAATAAATTGACATTTAATCGAAAAATTATTCAATGTATTATTTGCTTGATCTCTAGTACTCTTAAATAAGAAGTAAAAAGTTTTTAATTACCTTTTTCACAAATAATCCGTAAATTTAAATAGGCTGCTTTAGATTGATATCAAATATTTAATTTGTTATTTTTCTATAAACAATTACTAATAACCATTAATAGCTTTTGATCAATGACTAATAAATTTTACAAAGGAATTACCTATGATTTTTAATTCCCGTTCTTACAAAACCCTTGGTGGCGTAAGTGTTTATCGCTCCATCACCGAAGTGAAGATGGACACCGCTCTCGAAGATATTCTGTTTCACTTAAATTCTCAACGTGGCGGCTTGCTAAGAAGCAGCTACGAATATCCAGGCAGATATAAAAGATGGGCTATCGGATTTGTCAATCCACCATTGGAATTAAGTACACAAGAAAATGCTTTCAATTTGATAGCGTTGAATGAACGCGGTCAAGTACTTCTACCATTACTATTTGAGTGTTTATCCAACTCAATTCAACTTGAGAAAGTTATTCTAGACAATAATAGTATTGTCGGTTTTATTAAAGCTAGTACTAGTAAGAGATTATTTACTGAAGAAGAACGCAGTAAGCAACCTTCAGCATTTACAGTCGTCCGTGAAATTCTCCACACTTTTTCTAGCCAAGAAGATGAGCATTTAGGATTGTATGGGGCTTTTGGTTATGACTTAGTTTTTCAGTTTGAACCAATTACCCAACGTCTAGAACGTCCTACAGATCAGCGCGATTTGGTGCTTTATCTGCCTGATGAATTGATAGTTGTTGATTACTATCAACAAAGCGCATTTCGCTTGCAATATGATTTTGAAACACCGCACGGTAGTACAAAGAATTTACCTCGAACAGGTGAGTCTGTTGATTATCGTGGAAAACATCTTCTCCCAAATCAAACTGCTGACCATAAAGTAGGCGAATATGGGAAAAAAGTTGAGTCTGCACTCGATTATTTCCGCAGAGGCGATTTATTTGAAGTTGTTCCTAGCCAAAACTTTTTTGAAGGCTATGAAGATGAACCCAGTAAATTATTTGAAACTTTAAAGGATATAAATCCTAGTCCTTATGGGTTTATTTTTAATTTAGGTGGAGAATATCTGATTGGCGCATCTCCAGAAATGTTTGTACGAGTTGAAGGGAAGCGGGTAGAAACTTGTCCTATTAGTGGCACTATTAGCCGGGGACTAGATGCTCTTGATGATGCGGTGCAAATTCGTCAGTTACTCAACTCTCACAAAGATGAAGCTGAGTTGACCATGTGTACTGATGTTGATCGCAATGACAAATCCCGAATCTGCGAACCTGGTTCAGTACAAGTCATTGGTCGTCGCCAAATTGAATTATACAGCCACCTGATTCATACAGTCGATCATGTTGAAGGAACACTGCGATCGCAATTTGATGCCTTAGATGCCTTTCTTTCCCACACTTGGGCGGTTACAGTCACCGGCGCACCTAAAAAAGCCGCAATAGATTTTATTGAACAGCATGAACGTAGCGCCCGCCGTTGGTATGGTGGCGCAGTCGGTTATTTAAACTTCAATGGGAATTTAAATACTGGCTTAATTCTGCGGACAATCCGATTAAAAGATTGCATTGCTGAGGTGCGAGTCGGTGCTACTGTTCTTTATGACTCCATACCCCAAGCAGAAGAACAAGAAACAATCACCAAAGCGGCTGCTTTATTTGAAACAATTCGCCGTGTTAAGCAAAGCAGTCAGAAAATTGATGAATCCAGTTCTAAAAAATCAACTAAAATCCTACCTTGTGCAGAAGGTGGCAAACGCATCTTACTAATAGACTATGAAGATTCTTTTGTTCATACATTAGCTAATTACATTCGCCAAACTGGTGCAAGCGTCACCACACTCCGTCATGGTTTCTCGGAATCATTATTCGATACAGAACGCCCAGACTTAGTTGTTTTATCTCCCGGGCCTGGTAGACCAAGTGATTTTCGGGTTCCTCAAACTGTCGGTGCTATCCTTCATCGCAAAATTCCCATTTTCGGAGTTTGTCTAGGGCTGCAAGGCATCGTTGAAGCTTTTGATGGACAATTGGGAGTTCTCAACTATCCTCAACATGGGAAATCTTCACGGATTTTCGTTACTGATTCCGATTCCGTTACCTTCAAGAATTTACCAGAATCCTTTACCGTGGGTAGATATCACTCATTATTTGCTCTCCCCGAATATTTACCCAAAGAACTGAAGGTGACAGCGATTTCTGATGACAACGTAATTATGGCTATTGAACATCAGACACTTCCCATCGCCGCCGTTCAATTTCATCCAGAATCAATCATGACTCTAGCGGGGGAAGTCGGTCTGGAAATCATTAAAAACGTGGTGCGTGCATATACAACTAAAGAGTCATTAGTCATTGGTCATTAGTCATTGGTCATTAGTTATTCTCCCTGCTCCCCTACTAACAAATTATGACTAACCAAGTCACCGCTTCCCGTCATATTCTTGAAGAGATTGTGTTGCATAAAAGGCAAGAAGTTGCACAGATGCAGGAGGAATTTCCTTTAGCTTCTTTGCAGCAGCAGTTAATTACGGCTCCACCTGTCCGAAATTTCTTAGCTGCTTTACAACAAAATCCTAGCCAACCTAGCTTAATTGCCGAGGTAAAAAAGGCATCACCTAGCCGTGGGATTATTCGGGCAGATTTTGATCCAATTGCGATCGCTCTAGCTTATGAACGAGGCGGTGCAGCTTGTCTATCAGTCCTCACCGATCATAAGTTCTTTCAGGGCAGTTTTGACAATCTGCGGCGTGTGCGATCGCAGATTGCATTACCCCTACTCTGCAAAGAATTTATCATCGACCCCTATCAAATCTATCTAGCACGGACAGCAGGTGCAGATGCAGTTTTGTTGATTGCCGCTATTTTATCAGACCAAGAATTACAAAACTTTCTGCAAGTAATTCATGATTTGGGCATGACTGCACTGGTAGAAGTCCATACCTTGGCTGAATTAAATAGAGTTCTTAAGCTTGACGACTTACATTTAGTAGGAATCAACAATCGCAACCTAGAAGATTTTACGGTTGATTTAGGAATAACCCAGCAACTTTTAGCACAGCGCCAGCAATATTTGCAAAGCTTAGATATCACCGTCGTCAGTGAATCAGGACTGTATACACCTGCTGATTTATCTCTTGTTGCTGAAGCTGGTGTGCGTGCGGTTTTAGTCGGAGAGTCTTTAGTCAAACAAAGCGATGTAGAACAAGCTGTGCGTACTTTACTAACACTCGATCCTCTCTAAAACAATACGAGTATTTCTTTCTTCTCTTCCTTCGCGTTCTTTGCGCCTTCGCGGTTCGTTAAAAAAATTACTTTGATAAAGAGTTAAACCTTAACTGAATCGTATCGCTTTCTAAGACCCCTGGAAGGATCTTTGCCAAAACAGGCTTCATGCAGAAGACGGGTTAAGGGGAAATTTAAAGGTAAAAAAATACTTCTTCCCTTTTCCCTTCCCCATTAACCCTTTCCCTATTTATTTTGCTTTGAGGCAATTGTATGAAAGCGATGGTAATGACAAACTTCGGAAACCCAGAAGTCTTTACAGAAACCGAAGTTGATAAACCGACACCAAAGAACAACGAAGTTTTAGTTAAGGTTTATGCCACCTCAGTCAACCCCGCAGACTGCGGGATGCGCCAAGGAATTTTCGGCCCAAGGGTTAAACTACCTGCAATTCTGGGCTTTGACGTTTCCGGTGTCGTTGAGGCAGTTGGCGAAAATGTTAAAGATTTTCAGGTAGGTGACGAAGTTTATTATTCCATCGCACATGATGAAGGCGGCGGTGCTAATGCGGAGTATCATGTCGCAAATGAATCAACTATTGCCAAAAAGCCCACAAATGTATCTCATTTAGAAGCTGCTAGCGTACCTGTGGCAGGGGGTACAGCCTGGGCTGCACTCATCACTAGAGCAAATATCAAAGTTGGTGAAACCGTGTTGATTCATGGTGGTGCTGGTGGTGTCGGCACATTCGCCATTCAAATAGCTAAAGCGGCAGGCGCTTACGTTTATACAACCTGCGGCGGTTATGATGCCGATTTTGTCAAGTCCATAGGTGCAGATAGAGCGATAGATTACCGCAAAGAAGACTTTATCAACATTATTATGCAGGAAACCAATGGTAAAGGAGTTGATGTAACCTTTACTACTGTTGGCGGTGAAATTTTAGCCAAAAGTTTGGTTGTTACAAAGGCTGAAGGTCGCGCTGTTACTGTCACAGGAGTTGCAGGTGACTTTAATATCGCTATCTTCAAAAATATTACTATCCATTTTGTCCACTTAGATAAAACCCGCCCCAAGCTTGATGCTCTAAGAACCTTAATTGAACGAGGTCAAATCAAACCCGTTGTTGAGAAGACTTTTGGATTTCATCAGCTAGCCCAAGCACATCAAACGCTTGAAGAAGGCGGCGAGGCTGTACGCGGCAAGATTGTTGTACAGGTTGTATAAATTAATGTTTATGGTTTATCGCTCATGGTTAATTTGCGCCTTTCTGTAAACCATTACCTATTACTAGAATCTCCAACCTTAAATAATGAAGCTTTGATACTCATTAAAGGAGATAAAAGGCTCATTAAAGGAGCTAAAAGCCTCATTAACGGAGATAAAAGGCTCATTAAAGGAGATAAAAGCCTCATTAAAGGAGATAAAAGCCTCATTAACGGAGATAAAAGGCTCATTAAAGGAGCTAAAAGCCTCATTAAAGGAGCTAAAAGCCTCATTAAAGGAGCTAAAAGCCTCAATGACAAAAAATATAGCGTGAACATCGCTAATTCCTAAATGTTGATTCTTTCAAAATTATTAACTAATCATTAACTATTTTTCAAAATGACTTCTATCTCTGATTCTTTTCAAAGTTTACGCGATCGCCAACAGTGTGCTTTAATCCCCTTTATCACAGCAGGCGATCCTAACTTAGAAACCACTGCCCAAGCTTTACGTATCTTAGATCGCAACGGCGCTGACTTCATCGAGTTGGGCATTCCCTACTCCGATCCTCTCGCAGATGGGCCTGTAATTCAAGCAGCCGCAACTCGCGCTTTACAAAAAGGCACGAAATTAGAGCAAGTATTAGAGATGTTGGAAGGTGTAACTCCTACCTTGAAAGCGCCAATCATTCTATTTACTTATTACAATCCCATTTTGCACCGGGGTATTAAGACATTTTTGGCGCAAATTGCCACTGCTGGGGTGCAAGGCTTGGTAGTGCCAGACTTGCCCTTAGAAGAAGCAGAAGAATTAATCCAAACTGCTGCCTCTTTTGAGATTGAGGTAATTTTGCTTGTAGCACCTACTAGTTCTAAAGATAGGATTTTAGCGATCGCTCGTCAATCTCAGGGTTTTATCTACCTGGTAAGTGTTACAGGCGTTACAGGTATCCGCGCTCAAATCCAAGACCGCGTAAAAGATTTAATTACAGATTTGCGAAGCGTCACCGACAAACCCATCGGCGTTGGTTTTGGTATTTCCGGGCCAGAACAAGCGCATCAAGTAATGGAATGGGGAGCAGATGCCGTGATTGTTGGTAGTGCCTTTGTCAAACGGTTAGCCGAAGGTAGCCCAACCGAAAGATTACAAGCAGTAGAAAAGCTTTGTCAGGAACTTAAAACAGCAATTACCCCAGTATCCCTGCAACAAGTTGTTTCCGCAAAGTAAAAAAGCTCTCTTTCCTGTCTCTGCGTTCTCTGCGCGGCAGTCGCTCATGGGGAAACCCCCAAGACCGCGCTGCCTTGCCTCTGTGGTTCGATAAAGAATAACGAACCGCAAAGGGCGCAAAGGTCGCAAAGAAAGATTCGTAGGTTGGGTTGAACGGAGTGAAACCCAACAAAGCCCTGCTCCCTGCTCCATTAAGACCATGAAATTTCTGCTGAAATCTGTCAAAATATTCATTTATAGCTTACTTATAGTTACCACCTGTGCCCTTGCAGTCTTCGCCCACGATCGCATTGACTACAGACAAGACAAAGACTATAGGTATGAAAATCTTCGGGGGCAATACGCTCAATTAGCTGTAAGAAAGAACGTAACTGACCTGACACCAGCAGAGAAAACAGCCTTCGTCAAGGCTATCAAAACCTTAAAAACTATAATTCCCCCAGGTAGCAAGGTCAGTATTTACGACCAATTCGTTGCTATACATCTTGGGGCAACACGCTTGATTCATAATCATCAAGGACATTCCAATGGTTCCGTTCAAGAACTTGCTCATGAAAATGCTGCATTTTTCCCTTGGCATCGAGAATATATCCGCAGATTTGAACAAGCTTTGCAAGCAGTAGACCGAACTGTAACTCTGCCATACTGGGATTGGACAGACCCCAAATCACTTGATGTAGTTTTTAACGATGACTTTCTTGGTTCTAACGGTCAAGGAGAAACCATCAAAATTCCAAATCAGGGAGATTTTACAGGCGGGCCTGTACAAACAGGGGCTTTTGCTGCTGCTTATGGCTGGATTCTGAATCCAGAATTAAATCTTGACCCAGATACCGGAACATCATTAGGGACATCACTTGTACGCTTTCTGAAAGTACCTCCTGCTACTGATTATCCAGTGCCCAAAAAAGATGTTGAGCGTGCGCTGAGTCTTAATGACTATTCTCTATTTCGCCCTGCATTGGAAGGATTTATCTCTGTAGATGAGCAGGGTAATGTCACCCCCGGAGGATTCATTCACAATTACATTCATGGTTTAGTGGGTGGGGCGCAGATAGACGTGAGTACAACACCCATAACATTTAAAGGTTTGGGAACTATGAGCAATATACCAAGTTCCCCTTACGATCCAGTGTTTTGGTTGCATCATGCCAACGTAGACCGCCTCTGGGCCCAATGGCAAGAAAACGGTCATAAAGGTAGCGATTTTTATCCTGCCGATGGTCAGCCTTACGGTCACAATCTTAAAGACCTAATGTGGCCTTGGGACGGCGGAATGTCTACCCCCAAAGCTACGGCATTAGGAAATTTACTATCCCTATTACCAAAATTTAACCCTAAAGATTTGGTACGCCCTATAGACGTTTTGAATCACAAGGAACTGGGTTATACCTACGAAACCTGGGAAAGGAAAAGGGCAGGGAGCAGGGAGCAGGGGGAGGGAAAGTCGTAGTGAAGTTCAGAATTGGATAATTTCTTTTCTGGAATTCCCCAAAAAATTAGAACGAAAGTCAAAAATACTCGAACATAAAAGGATTTTAAACAATGGTAAGCATCCAAGACATCAAGACTGCAACTATTCAACCAGATTCTTTGGGCAGATTCGGAAGATTTGGCGGTAAGTACGTTCCAGAAACCTTAATGCCTGCATTAAGTGAATTAGAAGCAGCGTTTCAAAAATATCGCAACGAGCCGAGTTTCCAAGCAGAACTGCAAAACTTACTGCGTGATTATGTCGGACGACCCAGCCCACTATATTTTGCTGAACGCTTGACAAAAAACTACGCTCGACCAGATGGCACAGGGCCACAAATTTATTTAAAGCGTGAGGATTTAAATCATACAGGCGCTCACAAAATTAATAATGCTTTAGCTCAAGTGTTGCTCGCTAAACGCATGGGTAAGCAACGGGTTATTGCCGAGACAGGTGCAGGACAACACGGGGTTGCAACTGCAACTGTATGTGCGCGGTTTGGTTTGAGATGTGTGATTTACATGGGTGTCCACGATATGGAACGCCAAGCCCTGAACGTGTTTCGGATGAAATTAATGGGGGCAGAAGTTCATCCAGTAGAGGCAGGTACGGGAACTCTCAAAGATGCAACTTCCGAAGCAATTCGGGATTGGGTGACGAATGTAGAAACAACCCATTACATCCTTGGTTCGGTTGCCGGGCCTCATCCTTACCCGATGATTGTCCGTGACTTCCACGCGGTAATTGGTATTGAAACTCGCGCTCAATCGCAGGAAAAATGGGGAGGATTACCAAATATTTTACTGGCTTGTGTGGGTGGAGGTTCCAATGCCATCGGCTTGTTCTATGAATTTCTCGATGAACCTTCAATGCGTCTAATTGGAATCGAAGCAGCGGGTGAAGGTGTAAATACAGAAAAACACGCAGCCACCTTGACAAAGGGGAAAATAGGTGTATTGCATGGTGCAATGAGCTATTTACTGCAAGATGATGACGGTCAAATTATCGAAGCTCATTCAATTAGTGCCGGATTAGATTATCCCGGTGTTGGCCCAGAACATAGTTATTTAAAGGATCTTGGCCGCGCCGAATATTACAGTGTGACTGATAAACAAGCCTTAGATGCATTTCAAAGACTCTCGCAACTAGAGGGAATTATCCCAGCTTTGGAAACTGCTCATGCGATCGCATATCTCGAAACCCTTTGCCCTGAGTTAGAAGGCAGTCCCCGCATTGTCATCAATTGTTCCGGCAGAGGTGATAAAGACGTGCAAACCGTCGCAAAAGTTTTGATTCCTTAATTTGTTATTTGTCATTTGTCATTTGTCCTTGGTGAATGACCTATGTCCCATGCCCAATGCCCCATGCCCCATGCCCAATTATGATAGCTGTAACTCAAACTCCACCCGAAAACATCGCCATCCCTTCTGAGTTCTACAACTGGCCAGCTTTATTGCAGCAGTTGCTAAATCGGCAATCGTTGACGGTTTCCCAAGCTGCCGATTTGATGCAAGGTTGGCTCACAGATTCTATCCCTCATGTTTTATCAGGAGCGATTTTAACCGCAATTCAAGCCAAAGGCGTATCAGCCGAAGAATTAGTAGGCATGGCCAGCGTCTTACAATCCCAATCCCCTCCTGTAGAGACGCGATTAATCGCGTCTCCCCTAATTGACACTTGCGGAACTGGCGGAGATGGTGCTTCCACCTTTAATATCTCCACGGCTGTCGCCTTTGTTGCTGCTGCCGCCGGGGTAAAAGTTGCCAAACATGGCAATCGTTCAGCATCTAGCAAGACTGGTTCAGCTGATGTGCTGGAAGCTTTGGGGATAAATCTCAACGCCACTCCTGAAAAAGTACAAGCCGCAGTGGGTGAAGTTGGAATCACCTTTTTGTTTGCTCCCGGTTGGCATCCTGCACTCAAAGCGATCGCAACTTTGCGAAAAACTTTGAAAGTGCGGACTGTTTTTAACTTACTCGGCCCGCTAGTAAATCCCATGCGACCGACAGGGCAAATTATTGGTGTGAACGATCCGCTTTTACTAGAGGAAATTGTTCAAGCTTTATCACAATTGGGATGTCAACAAGCGATCGCACTTCATGGACGCGAACGTTTAGATGAAGCTGGTTTAGCAGATGTGACTGACTTAGCTGTACTCCAAGATAAAAAGGTGCGTTCTCTAACGCTGAACCCTCAAGAACTTGGTTTAAGTTTTGCACCCACAACGGCATTGTGCGGTGGAGATGTCCAAGAAAATGCCGAAATTTTGAAGGCAGTTCTTCAAGGTAAAGGCACGCAAGCGCAGCAAGATGTTGTTGCTTTAAATACAGCCCTAGCACTCCAAGTTGGTGAAGCCATTCATGGAGAAACGGATATTTTAGTTGGTTGTGTTAAAGGTATTGTCCTGGCGAAGGAAATTCTGCAAAGCGGCGCGGCTTGGACAAAACTAGAACAACTTGCTGAATTTTTGCGCTAGACGAATCTCTCCTCTACCCAGCCTTCCTCTTTTACGAGGCTACGATGTACAGACAAATTTTCTAAAGCTGCCAATACATTAACCTGCAATGCCAATGCAATTAACCTGCAATGCCAATGCGTTGACCTGCAATGCCAATGCGTTGATCTGCAATGCCAATGCATCGACCTGCAATGTTAATGCATCGACCTGCAATGCCAATGCATCGACCTGCAATGCCAATGCATCGACCTGCAATGCCAATACACCAACCTGCAATGCCAATGCATTAACCTGCAATGCCAATGCATCGACCTGCAATGATTAGCCTTTACGTCCACAAACTATACACAAGGAAAAACAGATGATTATCATACTTAAGAACGGTACACCTGCTGAAGAAATTACTCGCATCAGCCAAGAACTGAATGAAACTTGGAAAGTCACAGTAGAAAAAAGCATTGGCACTCATAAAGTTGTGCTGGGGCTAATTGGCGATACTACTAGCATCGATAAATTGCAGGTTCAGGAATTTAGCCCTTGGATTGAGCAAGTATTACGAGTGCAACAACCTTTTAAGCGGGTAAGCCGAGAATTCAGAGATGGAGAAGCCAGCGAGGTTGTTGTATCTACACCTAACGGTAATGTTTATTTTGGCGAACATCACCCGATCGTAATCGTAGCTGGGCCTTGTTCCGTTGAAAATGAAGCGATGATTGTCGAAACGGCAAAGCGCGTTAAAGCAGCAGGAGCGCAATTTCTCCGTGGTGGAGCTTACAAACCCCGCACTTCACCTTATGCTTTTCAAGGTTATGGTGAAAGCGCTTTAGATTTATTAGCAGCAGCGCGGGAAGCTACTGGTTTAGGTATCGTCACAGAACTGATGGATGCTGCGGATTTATCAGCAGTGGCGAAAACAGCTGACATAATCCAAATCGGGGCGCGAAATATGCACAACTTCTCGCTGCTGAAAAAGGTAGGCGCTCAAGATAAACCCGTGCTGCTGAAGCGGGGAATGTCTGCCACAATTGACGAGTGGTTAATGGCAGCAGAATACATTTTGGCATCTGGAAACCCAAATGTAATTCTTTGTGAACGAGGAATCAGAACCTTTGATGGCAAATATGCCCGCAATACTTTAGATTTATCAGTGCTTCCGGTATTGCGATCGCTGACCCATTTACCGATTATGATCGATCCTAGTCATGGTACTGGTAGGTCAGAATATGTGCCATCGATGGCAATGGCTGCGATCGCAGCTGGTACAGATTCCTTGATGATTGAAGTTCACCCCAATCCCGCAAAAGCTTTATCTGATGGGCCGCAATCTCTCACCCCTGATAAATTTGACCGTTTAGTTCAAGAAATGTCAATTCTGGGCAAAGTAGTTGATCGCTGGCCTACACCTGCATTTAATAGCATTAATGACAACCGCATTCTCTTCACCTCAAAACTATCAAAGTAGACAAAGCGTAATCTAAGCTGATTTTTTATGAATGGCTAAACCCGATCAACAGATTTTCTAAACAAAAGAATCTGTTAGTCGGGTTTTCATAGTGTCTAATTATTGTAGAGACGGCGATTCATCGCGTCTAATTATTCGACGATTCATCGCGTCTAATTATTCGGCGATTCATCGCGTCTCCTGCCTTAACCGTAATGATTTTTATTACTTAGGATAGTTTCGAGTTAAATAAAGTTGTGTTTAAAATTACAAGTAATTAAAAACTACATTTGTAGAAAACTAATTTCCCCTGCGATCGAGGAGTAATAATGCTTTTAAGTCAAAATCAACGTGTTGTAGGTGTATTTACTCATCGTCGAGATGCAGAGCAGGCGCTACATGAGTTGAGAGATTCTGGCTTGACGATGGAAAAAGTATCTGTAATTGTCCAAAATGCAGACCGCAATCATCAGATTGCCGATGATGAAATTAAAGAACGCACTGCTGATAAAGCCGACGAAGGTGCAACTGTAGGAGGACTTTCAGGGGGCGCTGTTGGAGGCTTAACCGGTTTATTAGTAGGTCTTGGGACTTTAGCAATCCCTGGAGTTGGGCCAATAATGCTCGCTGGCGCAGCTGCAACTGCTTTGGTTACAACCCTTGTTGGTGCAAGTATTGGTGCTGCTACTGGCACTTTTGCTGGTGCGCTAGTTGGTTGGGGAATATCAGAAGAACAAGCTAGATCATACAACGAGCGAGTAGAGCATGGACACTATTTCATAATTGTGGATTGTACATCTTTTGAAATTGCTAAAGTAGAAGCAATTCTACAGCGTTGGGGTATTGAAGAGTTTGGTATTTACGAGCCTCTAAGTAGTGAGCAATTACCTACAAATTATCTGGGCACAACAAATTCTACTACTACCATTCCTAATAAAAATGGGATTCTGAGTAAGTATGCTATTAGTTGTTTTGATAATATAGATAATGCTGAAGCCGCAATTAACAATATGTATGTCGCAGGTTTTTCAGCAAATCAGATTTCCTTAATTTGCAAAGATTTTTCTCAATTGGTTGGCTCCACTGATATTAATTTAAGTGAGCGTTTTGACGCTATGAGGCTAGGAATACCAGATGATTGGGCACGCTTTTACAACGAGCAAATTAATCTCGGTAATTACATACTTATTGTTAGCGGCACAGACAACGAGCTTGAACAGGCTAGCTTAATTGTTGGCAATTATGGAGTTCATGAATGTCAAGTTTATGACCCCATGTTAATCCGTTCTTGAAAAAGAGTACTGGAAATTTTAATAATTTTGTTAAAAGAAACAAATATAGGAATCCGGTTTGATTTGGAGAAAATATCCGTAGGATGTGAGCGCAAAGAGTCCGGCATCAAACCCGTGATAATAGTGCGTTACGAACTCCGTTCTAACACAACGCCAGTTGCTACAACGGAGGGAACCTCCGCAACGCACTGGCTCCTCTACAATACCTAATTTCGTTCAAAAATCAAATAGTAATCCTATATATAGCAATACTTTCAAAATTCTCCGTCTTTAGGCTAATCCATCTGGTTTTAGGTAGATGCCCTTATCCACTTCGTTGTCAGAGAAAAGTAACTCCCGCGATTTAGTTGAAAATAGTATAGGATATCGAACTACCTATTTTTTTTGAGTTCGTGCATACTTCTCACAACCTTTGTAACTAGATTTCTGGGTGTAAATCTGACACTTTCGGTCAATAACTTATTTCTCATCCCAGGAACAACAACAGTTTTATTTTTCATTAAACCCCGATAACCAATATTAGCAACGGTTTCCGTGTCCATCATTCTGTTAACGCTAGCAATCTTTGAATCTTCCATTGCAGCAGTTTGTTGAAATTCCGATGCTGTCGGCCCCGGACAAAGAACAGTCACGCTAACACCCGTACCCTCTAATTCATTAGCGATCGCTTCTGAAAATGATAATACATAGGCTTTAGTAGCAAAATACACTGCCATTAAAGGCCCTGGTTGAAAAGCTGCTGCTGAGGCGACATTTAAGATTTTTCCATAGTCTTGCTCAATCATATCCTTGAGAAATAACTTTGTTAAATGAGTCAAAGTCACCATATTTACCTGAAGCATTTGCAGTTCAACACTGAGGTCTGTTTCGCTAAATGCTCCATAAGTACCAAAGCCAGCATTATTAACTAGCACATCAATTTTGATAGATTCTTGCTGGAGTTCGGTAAAAATTTCTTTTGGGGATGTTGGAATAGATAAATCCTTAACCAAAATTTTCACAAAAATCCCAAATTTTTGCGGAAATTCACTTATAATTTCAGTAAGTTTTTGTTCATTTTTATCCACTAACACCAGATTGTAACCATGACGAGCAAAAATCTGGGTTAATTGATAGCCAATCCCACTAGCCGCTCCTGTAATTAGAGCAGTTTTTTTTTGCCGACTTTCAGATGTTTTATTCATGCTAGAAAAATGGCGAAGGTGAGTTAATTAATTTAAGTTTTATAAATTTAACTACAGCAATATATAATGTTTGCTGTAGCTACTTTTATGCAGACAATAAATGATGCTATCCACCTGAAACGAGTATGCTTTAATTAAGCATAAGAGACGCAAATATAAAAATCTGTATCTATATAAACAAGAGCAAAAATATTTACTATCGTTATCAGAATTCAGCACCCAGGAGTCAGAATTTAGCAAAAATCCAGTATGCTTGGTATATGTATACTCAAATATTCTCTTGATTCTTTAACTATTCTGACTCCTGAATTCTGACTCCTGAATTCTTACATATTGTCATTAATGCCACAACATAATTCTGTTGATATAACTGATGTGCAAGCAGCACAAGAGCGAATTTTGGGAATTGCCCACCGCACCCCTGTGCTAACTTCTAGAACGGTTAACGATCGCACCAATAGCCAAGTATTCTTTAAGTGCGAAAACTTTCAACGCACAGGGGCATTTAAATTTAGAGGCGCATACAACGCCTTAACGCAACTATCGCAAGCTCAAAAACAAACAGGTGTTATCACATATTCATCGGGAAATCATGCCCAAGCGATCGCTCTAGCTGGTAGACTCCTGAATATTCCCACCACTATTGTCATGCCTGATGATGCACCCATTGTCAAACAAACTGCTACTCGTGGTTATGGTGCAGAGATAATTTTATACAATCGCCAAGACACAAACCGGGAAGAATTAGCCCAAAGTTTAGCAGATAATCGTTCTCTCACTCTGATTCCCCCTTACGATCATCCTCATGTAGTCGCTGGACAGGGGACAACTGCTTTAGAACTGATCCAAGAAGTTGGTGAATTGGATTTATTGTTAGTTTGTTGTGGCGGTGGTGGATTACTATCAGGAAGTGCGATCGCAGCCAAAGCACTTTTACCCAATTGTAAAGTAATCGGCGTAGAACCAATACTTGCCGACGATGCTACTAGATCCTTTCACACCAAAACCCTACAAACTGTCAAAAATCCTCATACCATCGCCGATGGTGCGCGGACTCCTAGCCTTGGTAAAATTACTTTTCCCTTAGTGCTGCATTATGTCGATGATATGGTGACGGTATCTGAAGAAGCGATTCTTCGCACCATGTTTTTCTTATGGGAACGTCTAAAAATTGTCGTTGAACCCACCGGAGCCCTAGCAGCAGCAGCCTTACTCGAAGGCGTGGTGACAGCACCAGAATCAAAGATTGGTGTCATCATCAGTGGTGGAAATGTAGATTTGGCCCAAGTAGGTACACTTTATGCTAGATTACCCGTTTTTGCCGACAAGGAATTTGAATGATCAACTCTGTACCCTCTCCAGGTGTAGAAATGCACTCAATTGTACCCTGATGTTTGTCTACTACGATTTGATAAGTGATCGATAATCCTAAACCAGTACCTTGTCCTACAGGTTTAGTAGTAAAAAAAGGATCAAATATTCTTTGTCTAACACTATCACTCATCCCTACCCCATTGTCCTTAATGGAAATGGCAACTAAATCAGGATTGACTACTTGGGTACGAATAGCGATCGCACTATAATTACTCTTAATCCCCTCCGTTGTTTTTCCTTGATTTGACCTTTCCAAAGCATCAATTGCATTATTAAGAACATTCATAAATACCTGATTTAATTGCCCGGCATAACATTCTACATTTGGCAAATCACCGTAATTTTTGATAATCTCAATTGGCAACTTATGTGGTTTTACTTGGAGACGGCTTTGCAAAATTAGTAACGTACTCTCAATTCCTTCATGAATGTTAACAGCTTTCATGTCGGCCTCATCTAACCGAGAGAAATTACGCAATGTCAGCACAATTTCTCGAATACGTTCCGTACCAATTTTCATAGAAGATAAAGTTTTAGGTATATCTTCTTTAATAAAATCAACATCAATATTTTCTAAAAAATCTTCGATCTCTGGAGTTAAATTTGGATATAGATTTTGATAAAAATTAATTAAGCTCAGTAAATCCTGTGTGTATCGCTCAATATGATCTAAGTTACCATGAATAAAACTTACAGGGTTATTGATTTCATGAGCAATCCCAGCAATCATTTGCCCCAAACTTGACATTTTTTCTGTTTGAATAAGTTGGGTTTGAGTTAATTTTAATTCACGCAGTGTTTGCTTTAATCGGGCATTTTTTTCATTTAATTCCCTAGTTCTTTCCTCTATCTTATCTTCTAGGTTGGCGTAGAGTCGGGCATTTTCTAAGGAAATCGCTGCTTGTGAAAATAGTATTTTTAATAATTGTATCCTATCCGAAGTAAATGCTCCTACTGTTAAATTATTTTCTAAGTAAAGTAAACCAATTAACTTACCTTGATTAACAATAGAAGTACACATAAGTGATTTGATTTTATGCTCAATAATATACGGATCTATCGTAAAATTTCCTTCGTTACTGGCATCAGATAAAACCACATCTTTCTTTGTTCTTGTAATATAATTAATTACAGACAAAGGCAATTTGTCAGTATTTTCAAATGGTATTGATTGACCAACAGTTAAATCATCCTGATCGACAGTTGCTTGAGCTTCAATAAATAACTTTCCTCCTTTATCTAGGAGCAAGATACCAGTTTGAGCGCCAGCATTCTCAATTACAATTGTCATCAACTTTTCTAGCAAATTTTCCAATAAAATTACTTCTGATAAAGTTTGTGATGCTTTAATAACTGTAATAAAATCTAGTTTACTTGACTTTTCGTTAGCAGTAGAAGTAGTAATAGTATTACTTGTCAAGCCTACTTCTGAGTGAGTAGAAGGAGAAACTTTAACAATTAATTTTGGGTATTTTAATTCCAGATCCTTAAATTTAGCACTTGCTCCCCAACGACGATAACCATAATATGCCTTTGTCATGTATAGCGAAGCAAATTCATTTCTTCCTAGACTAAGATAGAATTCTGCTGCACATTCATAAGCAAGTGCTTCTTCATGAATATATCCAGAATTATGAGCGCCTTGAATTGCGCGATCGTAGTATTCCATCGCTACTAAGGCTTGTCCTAAAAATCGTGCTTTTTCTGCCTCTACCAAGTCATATTTATGCTGATTATTTACGGGTGCATAATCAGCCCATTCTTTTAATTGTTTTTGATTTTCTTCTACTATCTCCATCGCAGACTTTCTATCTGTTCGGGAAGAAGTATTTAAACATAATTTCAACAATGCTAGAGAATAATAAAACTTATATTGAGATAGATAAACAGTCCCGCTAACTGCAACTTCATACTGTTGTGCTAATTGAGAATTTTCAACAGACTGACTATAATTTTTAAAGAAATAACTCAAAATACTTTTGGCAAGATAAGCATAAAAAATAGCTGTAATATTCCCTGCCATTCTCTGCATTACTGATTCATTAAAACTATCACCTTCTAAGTAAAATTCATTATCCTGACCTTGAACTAGTTCAATTACCATTTGTTGCAAAATTAGCAAACAAATAGTAAAATGTTCTTGTTGAATCTTAGATGCTAAATTAATATATTGTTCTAGTCTTTGTTCAATAATCTCTAAATTTTCTCCAGCCCAGAAAGGATGCCAACAAACTAACAATCCATTGTAACCTACATACTCAATATCCCCTGTCTCTAAACCACTTTGAACACCATCTTGTAAAGGTTCTATAGTTGCTTTAATATGTTCTTTCCAATGTCTAACAAAAATATTAAATAATGCATACACTTTAGATTTAATTTCTCTAGCGTTGAATTTATCTAAAATCAGCAAAGATAATTTACCAAATCGATATCCTGATTCAATATCCTTAAGAGGCCCACATAAAATTAGCCCATAAAAACCATAGGCATAAGCTGCAAAAGATGAATTACCATACTGCATGCACAAATCAACCATTGTAAAAGCAATCAGTGGTAAAAGTGCAGGATCGGCTAAATAAGCGGGAGGCATAGCTGTCATTAGTATTCTCATGGCAGCTAGCTTATGAGCATCAGTCATTTCTGGCAGATTGACTAATTCTTCAATTGTTAACTCTGCTGGTGGAGTTTGAGATAAAGAAACTCCCAGCATCTCTAGCACATACAAATCTAAATCTAATGCTTCTCGCATTCGATTTTGAGCAACATAGAACTGAATTTTTTTCTCATATACTTTCACAGCATCAAGAATAGTTTTACTATTACTTATAACGCTAACAAATAATGATTCTGCTTGCTCAAAATTTGTATTTAAGTACTCTGTCTCCACAGTTTCTACATGAAGTTTGAGAGTTAATTCATAATGGGTTTGCCAACAATCATCTGCAAGCAAACTTAGACCTTGCCTCAGAAACTTTACAGCAGATTCGTAAGCAGCAGAATCCTTAGCCTTACACCCGGAAATAAGATTTAACTCAGCTATTCTATATTTTTCTTCTGGAAAATTAATTAGTTCAATACCGATATTTAACTGGTTAACAACATCGAAGATTCTCTCTTCTAATAAACTTTGGTCTATATTGTTTAATAGCAGTCTCCCAATATTTAGATGAATCTCTTTTTTTTCCTCATCAGGTATCAATCCATAAGCCGCTTGTTGCACGCGATCGTGCAGAAATTTATAATCAATTGCAAAAATTTCAACATCATCTAATAGATGTGGTAGCTTGTAACTATCACTTAAAGGTATAATTAACCCAGCTTGTAATGCTTCCCAAATATCTAAAGCTGTGTCATGTTGAGATTTTTTGTTAACACAAGAAAGTATATTTAAATTAAAGCGATTACCAATACATGCAGCTATTTTTAAAATATTTTGTGTAGTATTTTTGAGCTTTTGAATTTTACCTATCATTAATTCAACAACATTATCAGTAATTTCTAGCATTTGAATTTGTTGAATTTCACATTGCCATTTGCAAATGCTAAAATTAAACCAAAGCAGTTTTTCTTGATGAATAAACTTGAGTAATTGATTAATAAAGAACGGATTACCAGCAGTTTTATTAAAAATTAATTTTGCTAATTCTTTAGAATCATCTAAACCAGATTTTAGGGTGTCGCTAACTAATTGGTAAATATGAGTAATTTCTAGATTTTGACAGTGAACAATCTTGATAGAACTACTATTTTTTTCAATTTCTCGCAAAGCTAACATTAAAGGATGACTGGTATCAACTTCATTATCTCGATAAGCTCCGATGAGCAATAAATATTGAATATCAGTATCTGTAGCCAATAACTGAATTAATTTTAATGAAGCTAAATCTGCCCATTGTAAATCATCTAAAAATATAACTAATGGATGCTCTTTTTGAGCAAATACATTGATAAACTTTTGAAAAACTAAGTTAAAGCGATTTTGGGCTTCTGCTGAAGATAATTGTGGTACTTCTGGTTGTTTACTGACGATCAGTTCCAATTCAGGAATAACATCAATAATAATTTGAGCATTTGGGACTAAAGCCTCTAAAAGTTTTTCTTTCCAAGTGGCTAATTGTGCTTCGCTTTCTGTCAGTAATTGCTGCATTAACTCTTGAAATGCCTGAATCAGACAAGCATAAGGAATATTACGTTGAAATTGCTCAAACTTCCCAGTAATAAAATAACCTCTGTTCTTGATAACAGGTTTATGAATTTCGTTAACTAATGCTGATTTACCAATACCTGAGTAACCTGTAACTAATATTAATTCTTTATTTCCTTGGTTAACTTTTTCAAAAGCAGTCATTAAGATATCTATTTCTGCCTCTCGTCCGTACAACTTTTCGGGAATTTGCAGTTGGCTAGAATGATCCTGCTGACCAATAGAAAAGTTGGTTATGGAATTAGTTTGCTCTAACTGATTGAGACAGGTTTCTAAGTCCGCTTTAATCCCAAAAGCACTTTGATATCTTTCCTCAGCAGTTTTGCTGAGTAATTTCATAACAATTGTAGAAATCACTTGAGGGATTTGTGGCTTTAACTGTTCTACTGTTATGGGTTGTCTAGCAATATGACAATGAACTAACTCCATTGGATCAGTTGCTGAAAACGGTAACTGACCTGTGAGCATTTCATAAAATGTTATACCCAAAGAGTAAAAGTCTGTCCGGTAATCAACTGAGCGATTCATTCTTCCAGTTTGCTCTGGAGACATATAAGCTAGAGTTCCTTCAAGCAAATCAGGATTACTGAGTTTGGGTTTTTCTTGAAAAAGCAATGATGAGATAGAAAAATCAATGATTTTAATTTGACAGTTTGTTAAATTAACAAGAATATTTTGTGGTTTAATATCTTTATGAATAATATGATTTTTGTGTAATTCACCTAAAGCTTGGGTAATTTGAATCCCAATATTGAGAAATTTTTTTAATTCAAAGTTTTCTGTATGAATACTTTTATAAAGAGAAGTTCCATCAAAGTTTTCTAAAATAATGGCAAAGCCATTGTTGTATGTTTCTAGACTGTGAGCTTGAATAACTCCTGGGATATCCAAATTTTTGATTAGCTCATATTCATGTTTGCAGCCTGCTATATCTCTTAACTCGGGATATTCTGTTTTTAAAAGTTTAATAACTACTATTTGACCATCTTGATTTCTCTTGGCTCGATAAACGGAAGTTTTTATTCCTTCATCAATTAGCTCTATAATTTGGTAATTTAATAATGTAACCATTTGTAATATTTAAATAAAATTTTGAAATGAAGGTTCTATTTTCAGAAAATAATAAATACATTTTTAAAGTCGGTTATAGAACAAACTTTAAAAATGCATCTATCTACCGAATAATATAGGTTTTAACGACCTGAATAATGCTAACTTTTGTTGATTTTGTCAAAATGCATCTTGTTAATTTGAATGTACCCTTATAACCAAGAATCCCACTCACCAATAATTTCTTTGGTGTATTTTATATGAAAGCATTGGTTCAGAATAGCTCGTGTTGCTTGCATTGCAGACATTACTGTGGCTTCCACACAACCGGAATTATAACCGTTGTTAATCCAGTCGCCAGTTAGATAAAGGTTATCAAACCCAGATTCATCAGTTTTGAGTCGATATTTGCTACTTCCAGGTACAGAAAGTACATACCGTTCTGATGGGTTAATGTTAACTCGCCAGTATTGAGCTTTAAAGCGTTCTACGCCCTGACGGTTTTGAAAATCTACTAGTAAATCCCAATTCAAACCTTGGGGATTTTTGGGCTGAGTAGCATTAGGCCATAGGTGTCCGACGTGATTGTTGAGGAAGTTAATTGCTTCTTGCTCAACTTTTTGTTGGGCTTTAGCTGGAAAATCATAAGCTGTGTGAGGAGGAATCCCTGGATCTGCAATTACACCAGTGAAATAAGCTGCATTGTAAGGATAATGTTCAGAAGGCCAATTTTCTCGTTGTACTAACTCGCTCATATCTGCATAGACATCGAGCGGTTCAACGTAAGCTCCAAGCACGGGGCTAGATTTTTGCCATCCTAATTGCGATAACGTAGGCTTAAGCCATATTTGTCCACCTTGAGTAGTTACTGTCTTGACTTGCGTTAACATCTCGCTCCATTTTTGGTGAGCCGGATTTTTTTTAGCATGGAGCAATTCACTGCAAATAGAGGGTAAGGCAGCTATAGAAATTCCTAGTAAGGCAATATCAAAATCATTGCCTTTGGTGAGAGTAATTTTGTCTACATTCTGCCAAGGTGTCCAATATGACTCAAGGTTAATTTCTTTGTCTTGGAGTTTTTGAGCTTCTTCATCGACAATCTGATCGTAAAGAGGTTCACTAGGCCAACAATCAATGTCTTTAACTGTGATGAGTGGTTGATATTCTTGCTTTGGGTTTTTTAAATTTACCTGACGAGCCAAAGTGATACTAGCAATTGATTGTTGATCTTTATCCAAGTGCAACTGCTTAATAACATGAAAAAACTTAAATTTTACACCGCGACGCTTTAGCACTTTATATAGTGGAGTGACGACTACCTCCGCCATCCCTGATTGCATTTTCCACATGATTGCGCCATTGTATTTGAACAAAATCGTGGTGAGGACACGAATAGCTGTTCCGGCTGCTAGTTGCGGTTTATCGGTATTACCTTCTGGAAAACCATAGACTAAATCGTATAAAACGCGAATAAATGCTGATTTAACGCTTGATTCCCTAGCTCCGTGTTTTCGTAGCCAGTCTTTGTAGTTATACTCATCTAAACTATCTAGGGAACGAAAATCAATTATCTCGTCTAAAAATAAACCCCGGATGTTTGCTAATGCTAAGTCGATGAGTGTTAAACGCCAACACATCTCAGGGTTTTGTCCGATTTTAGATTCTATCTGACCAATCAACTCTTCTTGAAATCGGTCTATGAGCTTAAGAATCAACTGGTGATGTTCGCGTCTATGAGTTTTGGGATTTTTGGGCAGTGATTTAGCTAGGTTGTAAGCAAGATTTAAGAATACTTTTTCAGAAGTCAAGTCTAGATTTTGAAGGATAGTACCAATGAATTGATTGATATTGTTCAGCCATCCTCCCCAAAACATCGGTTTTTGAAGAAATAACTGAATCAACTGGCTAGGAAACTGCAAGAGACTACTATCTGATAAATATTCCATTACCTCTTTGCCTAATGCCATTTGTTTGGCAAGAGATGCTGAAGAACCTTTAGTAAACTTGGACTGACTATAATTATCAATTACTGTGTAAGTCTGAATGACGAATTCAATGGTTGTGCAGATATGATCCCAAAGGGAAGAAATACCGCCGCCTTTCCAAGGAACTAGAGAATTGGTAGGAAAATCAAAAGGCAGAGTTACCCAATTTTTATTAATGTATTCTTCTAGGACAATGAGACTATGGGGTTTGAATGCGTCTTCTATAGTGCTGAAAGGCCCGTTACCACCTAATTCGTCATAACATTGCTTGAGTAGACGAAAGGCATTTTCGTAGAATCCAAAAAAAATGTGCAGTCCATGTTCTTCGATGCGATAGTCTGGTTCACGATTAGGTGCATCGGGTTTGATGTTGCGTCCAGTTGCACATTTACCACCCAAGCGCCAACCTGTCTGATAAATAGTAATGTCGTAGAGACTATCCCATCCTGGTTGACTGGTTAATTCATAAGCGGTGGTTAGTGATGACATTCCACCGCCTAAGATAGCGATTTTTTTGGGCTTGAAGGTTTTAGACATGGTTGTTTTTCTTTGTCAATAAGGTAGTAATTTTTACTCAAAACTCAGAGGGTGTTAGAAAAGTCTGGGCAACTATCAGTCACGACTACACGAGACTTTAGATTTCTTAGAAGGTTAGTAAACCCTTGATTTATTAGCCCATGTCAGTGGACGATAACTTGTGTAGTAGCGAATTATATATTCGTCCAATACTAATTTTTCTGTGGTGCTTGCCAAACGGCTTTCCCGTCTTTGAGAGTGAAGTCGAAATGCAGCACGAAACCAAGCTTTACGGCGATATTTACTGATTCACTACCTGCGGGATAACCTTTGTCTAGTCCTAAATCTTGGACGATTGGTTGGCTAGCGAATTTATTGATTTTTAATTGAAATTGATCGCCAAAATCATTGAAGCCAAAGAGTTTTCCGCCATAGAAGGTTTGTAGTTGCATGGGGGATTCAATCAGTGCTTGATAGCAAGCTTTTTTGCTATTTTCTACGTCGCGGATTTGTTTGAGGGTAACAAGGGGAACGATTCTTTCTAGGAGATATTCGAGGAGGTTGAAGGGTAACTGTAAGCCGGGAATTAGAATTTCGTCATTATCAAATAATAAGCTAGCGATCGCTCTTACTGCTTCTTCAAAATTGTCCCATGTTTTGATAGCTTGATGTTTCTCTCCTCTACTGATGCGTTGAACTTCCAGCAGGCGAGCATCTATAGATTGGCTTGTAGGAGAAAATTCTTTAAATACTAAGGTGTCTACAGTGAATAAATCCGGTTCTTGATTTAATTCAGGGATCTGAAATAGGCCAAGTTCTTTAAAGAAGCCGTAGACTTCTCTACCAGAAACTAGGATGGGAGAATTATTTACGTACACGTAAGGCATAAACCAAGCTAGGCGTTCGGCTATGAATAAAGGCCCGACTCTTTTACCTACCACTGTCAACATCCAAAAAATGGCTTCTTCTTCATGCACAGTTCCTTTGTCATAGTCGGGAGGATAGATAGAACTTAAAGAATCTATCTTGTTGAACGTCAAGACGAGATAGTTCATCGCTGGACGATATTCAATCTCTCCGTTATTGGGATCGTTGAGATATTTATCACACACCTCTTGTAACTTCGCCATTGAACCCTCAACGACAAAGCCGTACATTTTTGTCCCTTTGATTTCGTAGGGTTGATTAAACGCCTGTCCATCTGCCCTTTCTATATATTTGGGATATGGTAATGTGTTACCACTTCCGCAAAAGTAATTTTTGAAAAAACTAGTCATGTCTTGTTCCATATTTTTGCCTTTTACCGCTAAATCTTGGAACAATCGATCTGGCTTCTGTTGCAATTGAGTAAAGTAATTTGTCAGCTTTTGGGGTTCTTGAAGTAGGGCAGTAAATTCACTAACAGCGCCTAAAGCTGTATGGAAACTTGCTTGCAAAGGATTGTCGGTGTTCATAGGGTTTTGACTAATTGACTTGGTTGTTTTTATACCAGTTGAGTTGCCTAATTATATATACAGAGAGATGAGAATATTAGATACCTCTCTGTTTCTGTCCTATTGTGTCAAAGGAGTTTTCATTTGTCCCTAATAAAATTAAAAATTTTGAAAAAATGCCTATATAAGTGCGTTTTAAGCTTTTAGATGGCGTAGATAAGCTTTGAGTAATCATGGTTATGTTTATAAATTTGACTCCATAGAGAATGTAAGTATTTTGGTAGGTTCAACTTTTGCATTTAGCTGTTGTGTAACTATAACTAGTGGTTTAGGTATCAAAATCGATATACTACGGTAGTATTTTCATGTTGCTTTGGGCTACTAGCTGAGAAGAAAACCCCAATAATCTGTAAAATATATGACAATCGTTGTTCAGCACAGGGCCTTGTTTGAAGTGTTCCCTTTACACTGACTTTTCTAACAAATTGCTCAAACAGTAAATCTTGTACAAGGTTTATCACTAAAGCGATCGCTATTTATCCAATAGCCACTGTCAGGAGGGCTGATTGGCTATGGTATTGGAGGAGAGAGCGCGATCGCATTTGTGAATATCTACATATATGCAGTTGCTACAACTGGTATAAAACATTTGATTACCCTCATAGGTTAATAGCCTAGAAAGCGATCGCTTGAAATCCTAACACTACATAAAATCAGGATTTTTGCGAACAATGTTTACGTATGTTAATATTGCTTGGTTTAGGTACGGATATTCGGTATGGTTTCCATAAAGACTGTTCTCAACAATTCTGAGCAAGTAACTCGGTTGTTTTCTCATCTCGAATTTGATGGAAAAAAGCTCAATCATCAACCGGGTAGCGTATTGGGAAGTACTGCATTGATTGCAGGAACTACTGTTGGGGCGGGGATTCTTGCCCTACCAGCCGTCACCATGCCATCTGGGATTGTACCATCCACATCTGGACTGATTGCTGTTTGGCTCTACGCTTTAGTTTCCGGGTTATTAGTTGCAGATGTTACCTTAAACACGATGCGAACAGAAGGGCGTGCGAGTATCGGTTTTTTGGGAGTTGTTGAGAAAATCCTTGGTAAACTGGGAGCGCGAATGGCTGGCGGTGCATATTTATTCATGCACTATGCTCTTTTAGTGGCATACATCACCCAAGGCGGAGAGATTTTAGCTTCTGCGGCGGCAAAAATTGGGGGTTTGCAAATGTTGCCTACGTGGGTGGGTACAACGACTTTCACGCTTTTATTTGGTGGCATTATGTATCTTGGGCGAGAAAAGTTTATTGAAAAATTAAACAGCGCCTTTGTCGGAATTGTCATCGTTTCCTTCTTAGGATTATTGTTTTTGGCGAGTAGGCACATTCAGAGTACCCTACTGTTATTTCAGAATTGGAGTGCCCTTGGTAGCGCTATTTCAGTAATGTCTGTGGCACTATTTTTCCAAAACGTTGTGCCTGTGGTTGTAACCCAACTCGAAGGGGATGCCCGCAAAATTCGTCAGTCTATCTTTATTGGTTCTGTGATTCCTCTAATTATGTTTTTGGCGTGGAATGCTGTAATTTTAGGAAGCGTCAGTTCTGATATAGTACATGGTGCATCTGACAGTAAGACTGTTCTCGATCCACTACAAATTTTAAGAGCAGGTGGGGCAGGGGAATGGTTAGGGGTGCTAGTATCCATTTTCTCAGAGTTTGCGATCGCTACATCATTCATTGGATTTGTCTACGGTTTGCTGGATTTATTGAAAGATATTTTCTTCGTTACACAAAGTAAATTTTCTAGTCGCCTCCCCTTATATTCCCTGGTTCTTTTCCCTCCAATGACTCTCGGAACGCTCAATCCTAGCATCTTTTTTACTGCCCTAGATTACACCGGAACATTCAGTATCTCAGTTCTCGGTGGAATTATTCCAGCGTTAATGAGTTGGAAGCAACGTCAAGAACAAAAAAATTTAGATAGCATAAATCAATCACTCGTTCCTGGTGGGAAGGTGACGCTAATTGTGATGATTGGAGTGGCATTAGCGATGATAGGAAGACAAATTCTGTCGATTTACTAAAAAGCTTAATGTAATATTGTAAATATATACTTGTAGTATATATTCTGCCAACCACAATCTTATGAGTGATACTCGCCTCGTCAAAATCAGCAAATATCTCAGCAAATATCTGCGACACACACCGGACGCAATTGGAATTAAACTTGCTCCCGGTGGTTGGATTGCTGTTGATGAACTACTTACAGCTTGTGCTAAAAACAAGTTTCCCATTACCCGTCAAGAGTTAGAGGCGGTAGTTGAATCCAGCGATAAACAACGCTTTTCTTTTGATTCTACAGGTACTCTGATTCGGGCTAACCAAGGACATAGTGTAAAAGTCGATTTACAATTAGAGCCTGTTACTCCTCCAAATGAGCTTTATCACGGTACAGGACACAAATCTGTAGAGTCAATTCTGCAAACAGGACTTTGCAAAATGTCACGGCATCATGTTCATTTATCAAAGGATATTGCAACAGCGCAAACTGTTGGTGCAAGGCATGGAAAAGCAGTAGTTTTTGCTGTAAATACTGTGGCAATGCATCAGGCGGGTTATATTTTTTATTGTTCTGCTAATGGTGTTTGGTTAGTGGATCATGTGCCACCTGAGTATCTACAAAGAATTTGAGTGTTCATAAGTTGTTAAGATTTATTTAGAAATCTGTAAATACGAACTGTCCCCTTGTTTTAAGTATTTGATAGCATTGCGTCTACCCGCAACTTCTGACAGCAGTTGTAATTGGCGCTTTGGACTATACCAAAAGGCAGCTTATAGTGGATGTCATTGTCATGGTTATGAGGGATTATGGCTTTTTTTCTACCAAGACTTGCACCATAGGTATAGAGTTCTCAAAATTATTGTTAGTTCAGAAAACTGACGCTAATAATTACTTAAATTACTGATTAATAAGTGCAGCATCGAATCAAGGGAATTATGGTAACTAAACTCGAAGCATTTAAATCACCTCGATTTATCGGAAAACCAATTTTAGCAGATGTAGATTTTTTTGACTCTTTGGAAAAAATTGATCAATTTGCTGCTGATGCCGGCATACAAATTTTTGTAACAAGTTCAACTCGGATACAGGGAGGTAGTGTATTTGGAGCAATTGTACGTCCTGCAAGTCGGTCGAATCACTTGGTAGGTCATGGTATCGATATGAATATTATGTTAGGACAACGGTTATTTAATAGTGAAGCTTTGGATAAGAAAAACTTAAACAACCTTCCACAAGTAATTCAGAATTTTATTAAAAGTATCCGTCAAGATCCTATTCTGCGATGGGGTGGAGATTTCAACCCTGAAGATCCGGTTCATATTGATGATAGTTTAAATTTGAGAGAACCTAGCACTTGGGATGCAAAATATCCAATTATCCAGTCTGAAATGATTGCTTTATCACAGCCTAATACCGTTTCAGGGCAGCCAAGACTTCTATTTCTCAGTCAACCATTTATGCAAGGAGATGACGTACTTGCTCTCCAAAAAGCACTTTCCAAGAAGGGTTTTAACGTTAAGATAGACGGTATATTTGGTTCGGCTACTGATGTTGCTGTAACAGCATTTCAGAAAAGCGAAAACTTAATCGCCGATGGAATTGTTGGTTCTGGAACTCGAAAAGCACTTGGGTTGTAAAACTTGAGAAAAATTTGGTAAAATTCCTCAAGCTTTAGAGAATGTTTGAAAAGTCCTGTTGCTTGATTTTTGTTGTTTACAGTAACTTGAAGCCAAGATGATTGAGAACTTCCCGCAAGCGATCGCGTCCTCTCAATGATTCAACAGTGGCGATCCTTTGGGCTGAGTGTTCTGACCAATCACCAGCGACATTCATCTGTTGTTCAGTATAGAATTCTTTGATGATGTCGTTGTAGTGAGCGATCGCTTCTTCTTGTTCTGCCAATTTATAAGTTTCGCGGTGCAGCACAGCTGATTGTGGCAACCTTGGCTTAATCGCTGCTTCTACCTCTGGATTTGGATAGCCTACACACAACCCAAATACAGCATACACAGAGGAAGGTAAATTTAATATCTCTGCTACCTCTTGCGGTTGGTTGCGGATTCCGCCGATATATACTGTTCCTAAACCAAGCGACTCGGCTGCGGCTGTTGCGTTTTGTGCCGCCAAAGCTGCATCAATTGTTGCCATCACAAACATTTCCAAGTATTCTAGGGCATCATGAGATATGCTGCGACTCTCAGCAACGTAACTTAGACGCGCTAAGTCTGCTAACCAAACCAAGAATAAAGGAGCCTGTTTAATATGTGCTTGGTTCCCCGCTAATTTAGATAACTCGTCTTTGCGTTCTTGATTTTCAACTGCTACCACACTCCAGGTTTGTAAATTAGAGGAAGTAGACGCAGATTGGGCGGCTGCAATTAGCAACTCCAGAGTTCCTGGCGGTAGAGGATCGGATAGATAAGACCGGATGGAACGGTGAGATAATAGTGCCCTTAGAGAATCATTCCATTGTTCAGGATTGAAGGGGATTTCACCGTAGCGCGATCGCAGTAGTTCTGTAGGATTAGTCATAATCAACTCCCAGATTTTCAGATATTTTATCAAAGCAGAACTCAGGAGTCAGGAGTCAGAAAACAAGTATGAATTATATATTTATAAGAAGATTCAGAATTACAGGTATAAATTCTGTACGAGTGGGTAACGAATAGAGGTTAAAACCTGGCAACTCTACAAGACGCTACCGCGAACGCCCCACTACACGCTTTCGCCCGAAGTCAAGCGAAAAGAATTAAAATATTCTCGCCTTAAAACTCTATCCCTTTATGGGTAGAGTATTCTGAATTCTGAATTCTGTATTCTGACTCCTGTTTTATTGCTGTGACTGGGTTTTAAGTTTTTGAGCCTTTCTATAAAACTGTGGTTTTAATGCTTTAGCATAAAACCAACGCAAGAACCTGAAAAACGGAAGTTAACACGAAATGTATGCTGACATTTACCCAGCTTAAACCACCTAATGGCGATGCAGCAGTAATCTTTACTCTGGCGCTAACAGCAGAAGAACGTACCCGTAGCCGTCATCGCTTTGAAACGGAAGATGGTATTGTGTTTTTACATTTACCCAGAGGAACTGTTTTACACGATGGCGATATTCTACTAGAAGAAACCCATAACAGTTTAATTAGAATTACTGCCAAACCAGAACTAGTAATAACTGCTTTTGCCCAAACACCACTTTTATTATTGAAGGCGGCATACCATCTGGGAAATCGCCATGTACCTGTAGAAATTACCCCGACTTATTTACGCTTCTCCTCCGATTCGGTTTTACAAGCGATGTTGGAACAACTAGGATTAGAAGTTAAAGAAGAAAATTTACCATTTCAGCCAGAATTAGGGGCTTATGGACAACACCATCATGCTCACTGATAGCCATCTTTTGAGTATTTTGCAGTTGGCTAGCCCCGCCTTGCCTGTGGGAGCGTATAGTTATTCTGAAGGCTTAGAAATGCTGGTAGAAAATGGTACGATCGCTAACCACACACAACTCAAAGATTGGTTAAAAGCAGAGTTACTCTACGGGGCAATTCGGTTAGAGGCGGCGGTGATGGTACGATCGCAGCAATCGGCAAAAATGAATGATGTCGAGTCGCTATGCCGTTGGAATCTGTGGTTATCCGCAGCTAGGGAAACAGAAGAGTTACGCGCCTCTAGTTGGCAGATGGGGCGATCGCTCATCCAATTACTTGGTAAATTAGAACCGGAGATTATACCTATTGCCAATGCTGTCGGTAATCCTTGCAATTATGCGATCGCTTTTGGTATTGCCATTGCCCATTGGCAAATCAACATCAAAGCTGCATTGCTTGCATATCTGCATAGTTGGGCAAGTAATTTGATTACTGCTGGCGTAAAACTTATTCCCCTTGGTCAAACAGCAGGACAGCAGTTATTGCTAGATTTGCAACCATTATTTAGCACTGCATCCCTAGAAATTTTAGCCTTGGAGGATGATGAACTTGCCTGTTGTAGTTGGGGTTTATCACTGGCAAGTATGCAGCATGAAACGCAGTATACAAGGTTGTTTAGGAATTAGGGAATTGGGAATTGGGAATTTGGCATTGGGAATTGGGAATTGGTCAAAAACTAAGGACTAATAACTATGTACCAAAGGTAAATGACAAATGACAAATGACAAATGACAAAGGACAAATAACAATGAATGCATTTAGAGTAGGAGTTGCTGGCCCGGTGGGTTCGGGGAAGACGGCTTTGGTGGATGCTTTGTGTAAGGGATTACGTGAACAGTATCAAATTGCGGTGGTGACAAATGATATCTATACTCAGGAGGATGCCCAATTTTTAGTGCGTTCTCAAGCTTTGGCTAGCGATCGCATTTTGGGTGTAGAGACTGGCGGTTGTCCTCATACTGCTATCCGCGAAGATGCTTCAATGAATTTGGCAGCAATTGAACAGTTAGAGGAACGTTTTATCGATTTGGATTTGGTATTTTTAGAAAGTGGCGGTGATAACTTAGCTGCTACCTTTAGTCCAGAATTGGTGGATTTAACAATTTACGTCATTGATGTTGCGGCTGGTGATAAAATTCCTCGCAAGGGTGGCCCCGGTATTACCAAGTCTGATTTGTTGGTGATTAACAAAACAGATTTAGCACCTTATGTAGGCGCAGATTTAAGTGTGATGGAACGGGATGCTAAAAAAATGCGCGGTGATAAACCTTTTATTTTTACTAACTTAAAAATTCAGTCGGGACTTGCAGATGTCATTAACTTTGTTTGTACAAATATTTGTTGAAAATAATTTTATCAGTTGAGCTATGGAAAAAAATGAACAACAAATTCTCCATTCATGGGCAGTGAACGCCAAACTGTGGACTCGTGTAATTCGTGACCAACTTCTTGAGAGCCGCGCTTTAGTTACAGACAGAGCGATTGTAGAAGCCGTAGTTCAACTTGAACCGCGAACGTTTTTAGACATCGGGTGTGGTGAAGGGTGGTTATGCCGTGAACTGTTCTGTCGCGGGTTTGATGGATGGGGAGTTGATGGCATTGCGGAGCTTGTCGAATCAGCACGGTGCTTTGGTGATGTCCGCTTTGTTGTATCTTCATACTCGGATCTTTCGTCACAAAAATTTGGCAGCATTAACAAGTTTGACTGCTTCATCTGCAATTTTTCATTGCTGGGAGAACACGCTGTTGAAGAAATAGCTCAAGCAGGTAAGAGTTTGTTAGGAAAGAACTCCTGCCATTATGAGAGTAAGCGATCAAGGTTGAAGAAATAGCTCAAGCAGGTAAGAGTTTGTTAGAGGATAAGGGGAAAATAATCATTCAAACACTCCATCCTCTGATGGCTTGTGGGGACTCTCCATACTCTGATGGGTGGCGGGAAACTTCCTGGCAAGGAATACAATTGGAGGCGTTTGCTCCTGCTCCCTGGTACTTCAGAACAATCGAATCATGGATTCTTGAGTTTCATCTGAGAAATTACCGATTGGTGAAGTTAATAGAACCCTGTCACCCAAAGACTAAAAAACCAGTCTCAATTATATTTATCTTTGAACAACATTGATTTTCAATTTGAATACAGCACTTCCCGAAGTTATAAGGTACATTAATTGCTCGAATTATTGTTTGTCTGTGTTAATAGTCTGTCAAGTTT
>NZ_JAVRCP020000011.1:123485-182631 GCF_034530675.2 Nostoc sp. DedVER02 | reverse complement strand
GTTTAAATCCCTTACCCTTTTCCCTTTCCCCTTTCCCCAGCCCTCACAAGCGCATTTTTGGGTTGGCAGACTACTAGTGCATTCGATTTGATCCCCCCTAGCTCACGTCGCTAGCCTGCTTTAACGCTAACAGGGTTAAAGCAGGCTCCCCTTTAAAAAGGAGGAAATTTAATTAAATTCCTCCTTAAAAAGGGGAATTTAGGGAGAGCTACAAATCTCGAATACAACACCATAAAAGTTCTCAGATATTCTCTAAAAGGAAAAATGATCTCTGAGTCTCATACCATTTCACGAAATACCTGATACAAATAATTTATCTCTAATTCTTTCCCCCCTGCTCCCTATTCGTATCAACCTTAAAGTGAAATGGTATCACTTGATTTTCCAAGGCCATTTCAAAATTCCTAGTGTAATTAGTAACGGCTACATTTTTAGAATATGCAAACTCCATCTGTGCGTGAGCAAAATACAACAAATCCTTTTTCAGCCTTAATTCAATTTTGGCAGGATGTGAAAGTAGTTGCCGGGCCTTATTGGTATCCAACAAAAGCAGAAGGAAGAGCATTTTCAGATGTGATTCGCTCATGGGGAATGCTCATTCTCTTAATATTATTAATAGTCATAATTGTCGGTGCAAATGCTGCCAATAGTTACTGGAATCGTTATGTAATTGATATCGTTATTGAACAGAGAGACCTTGATAAATATAATAGTACTTTATGGCTGTCCAGTTTCATTATTGTTGGGATGGTTTTGTTAGTAACTCTTTTGAGGTATGTCAAAAAAAAAGTAATTCTTGACTGGTATAAATGGCTCAATCTTCATGTTTTAGAAAAATATTTAAGCAATCAAGCTTATTATAAAATCAATTTCAAATCTGATATAGATAATCCAGATCAACGCTTATCCCAAGAAATAGAACCCATTGCTAGTATTGGCTTGAGATTCTCTTCTTCTTTACTAGAAAAATCTTTAGAAATGGGAAGCGCTTTGATAATTATATGGATAATTTCTTCACAAATCGCAATTTATTTAGTTATTTATACAATTGTAGGTAATTTAATAGCTGTTTACTTAAATCAAGGAATAAATAAAGTTAACCAAGAAGAAATTGCATTTAAAGCAGATTTTGCATATTGCTTAACTCATGTTCGTAATCACGCTGAATCAATCGCTTTTTTTCAAGGAGAAGATGAAGAATTCAATATAATTCAGCGCCGATTTAATAATGTTTTAAACACTGCTGAACGCAGGCTGAATTTGGAGAGAGGACAAGACGCTTTTGGTAGAGCATATCAGTCTGCTATTAGCGTATTCTCGATGTTCATTCTTACACCTTTATTTCTTCAAGATCAAATTGATTATGGACAAATTAACCAAGCTAGTTTTGCTTGCTTTATGTTTTCTAATGCTCTAGGAGAACTAATATCAGAGTTTGGAATTTCTGGGCGATTTTCTGGTTATGTAAAGCGTTTAGCGGAATTTTCAGATGCACTACACGCTGCTAACAAACAACCAGAGAACGTCAGTACTATTCAAATTCTAGAAGAAGAACGTTTAGCTTTTGAGAATGTCACTTTACAAACACCAAATTATGAACAGGTGATTGTTGAAAATTTGTCATTTGTTGTTGAGCGAGGCGAAGGGTTATTGATTGTTGGGCCAAGTGGTAGGGGAAAAAGTTCCTTGTTGAGAGCGATCGCTGGTTTATGGAATGCGGGAACTGGTCGTCTAGTGCGTCCTCCCTTAAAAGAAGTATTATTCTTACCCCAGCGCCCTTATATCATTTTAGGGTCTTTGCGCCAACAGTTGCTCTATCCTCACACAGATAAGAAAATGAGCGATCGCGAACTTGAACACATTTTGCAACAAGTTAACCTGCAACACTTACTTACCCGCGTCGATGGCCTTGATACAGAAGTTCCTTGGGAAAATATATTGTCGTTAGGAGAACAACAACGCCTCGCTTTTGCACGACTATTAATTACACACCCTAGTTTCACTATCTTAGATGAAGCAACAAGCGCTTTAGATTTAAATAACGAAGGTAATTTATATCAACAGTTACAATCAACAAAAACAACTTTTATCAGCGTTGGTCATAGAGAAAGCTTATTTAATTATCATCAATGGGTGTTAGAACTTTCACAAGAATCTAATTGGCAACTTGTTTCTATGCCAGATTATCAATTGCAAAAAGGGATTATTATTAAACCAGTTGAAAAGGAGCAAATTACGATAGAGATTTATCCGAAAGATGAACTCAAAATAAAGCTAGGATCAGCAGTAAACGCTACAATTATAGGACTTTCTCATAAAGAGCTTCAGACATTAACAGACTATTCTCTTACTACGATCAGAAGCAAGGCTAGTCAAGAAAAGTCTGTGACTACTAAGGATGGTGTAACCTACCACTATAACAAAAACCCGGAGGTATTGAAATGGGTAAGAGTTTAGTAACTATTTGTACATTTCAAAATAAGTGATGCTAACTAGAAAGCAAAAACAATTAGTTACTTATGAATCTATTACGATTTATGAAACACATTACAAATTTCCTACTTTAAAAAACCCAAAAATAAAAAAAGTTCAAAGGGAGATTAGAAAATACCAAAGCTTAATTAAAGAAGGCACTAAATATCATTCTTATTTTTGGGGAATAATCAAATGGAAAAAAGAAATTAGTCAAGGAGAAACTTTAGCGGAGGTTAAATTATTAATTAGAGATTATACTCAACTTCTGGATTTTTTAGAAAATTATAAAACTAGTTATCAAAATTTTTTATTAAAATTTATAGACGACTGGAAAAATTTGTTTAACCAAAAATATGATGAAATTAAAAAAGTAAATGAAGAAAGAAATAAGCTAGAGATAAAAAATTATAAAAATTCTCAAATAATTGACAAGTTAAAATGGGAAGAAGAAGAAAATTTAAAATCTATTTTGCTGTTAAGCAATACTAACTTTTTAATTTTAGAAAAAGTAAAGTTACTCAGTGAAGGAATTAAAAATTTAGCGGAAGATACCAAAAATCAAAAGCAAGCTATTCAGAAAATACTTAAAGATATAGAGGTATATCAAGAAATTTATGAATACCAAGTCAAAGCTACAAAAATTCGTCAAGAAATAGCAAAAATAGCTGAAACAGCAATTAATCTAGAAAAGTCTCTACAAGATTACTTTAGTCCGTTTCAATCTTTAATAGATGATGTAGTAAAAGTAGATGCAGATTTTTACGCAATTGTAGGAGAAATTCAAAATTTAGCAAGTAGTACTCTAAATTCCCAAGCTAATTTATTAACGATACAAGATACTAGTACGATATCTCATGACATACTCAATTTATTAGTGGCAAGTTATGATAAAAAAGATAGACTGCAAGATGCTTTTTTTCAGTCAAAACTATTAGATTTGCAGGCTCATGACTTTGATTTAAGTAAAGATGAGATAACTTTAAATCAAGCGATTTACCTAATATCTAATTATATGTCTACTCAACTGGTTGCTCAAAAAAAAGTTCTAGGGATAGAAGAAACAGATATTATTTCTGATTATTCTCAACTTTTCATAGAGAGAACAGAATTGACGGAACAACCTAATATTCATATTGAGCTTACCACAGAATTTCAAAATAATTGGAATATTGATTACAGTAAATTGCAAAACCTTCTTACGCAGTACAAGTGGCAAGAAGCTGATATTGAAACAGCTAAATTAATCCTACAAGTCATGGGTAAGAATGATTGGAATGAAGTTTATAAACAGGATATTCTTAACTTTTCATGTGAAGCTTTTCATAAAATTGATCGACTTTGGCAACAATACAGTCATGGTTACTTTGGCTTTAGTGTTCAGCAAAGTATTTGGAACGAAATAGGCGGTCAAATAGATTATGAAACAGAAAAAAGACTTGGCGATCGCCTGGGTTGGCGAAAAGAGGGAAACTGGTTAAATTACGACCAACTAACTTTTAAATTATCCCCAACGACACCGATGGGACATCTACCAGTTAAATGGTTACATTATGACCAAAATATATTAGACATACCTTCACATTCATCTACAGCCCCCCTATCAATGGCAGCTTGGCGAGTTGGATCTTGGCTAGTATGGCAAATGCATTTATTTTTTACTCGTGCCAAAACTTGTCATGAAACTTTACCATGAGTGAATCGCACATTATTTAATATAGGGAAGAAAGCCAATGAATAATATGAATCTGTCTGATACAGAAATAGAAATTTTACTTTTTGGAAAATGGCGTTTTAATACAAATTGGGAAAAAATTTCTATTGAATTTAAAGATAATATGACTTATGAGCAAACTAGAATTCAAACGTTTCTTTTATCTAAACCCAGCGAATTTATCACGGGTAATAAATTTACTGGTGTATGGCACGTAAATGATAGAAGATTATGTTTAATTGTTAAAACTGTTCCTAAATCATTTTTCAATTTGCAATTACTGATATTATCTAGAGTAGATTTGGCAGATATGATAGCTAGCATATACTCTATATTTATAATAGAGAATTATGAAATTATTGAAATTGATAAATTAAAATTTTTAATAAGCGACAAAAATCAGAGAATTGCTGGTACAAAAATCAATTAATACTTTTTTCATGCTTGTAATAGTAACTTAAAAAATCTAGGGAAAATATTAATACCAATTCTGTATGAAGATGTACAGAATATTAAACGAACCGCCAAGGACGCCAAGAGCGCCAAGAAGAATAGAGAGTTACTCATTTAGTGCAGCTTCACATTAAATTGGTATAAGTCTGTATAAGTTATCTTAAATTTAACTTGTTTTTACTTTACTTATGTATTCCTTTTGAATGGTTGGGCTTTCTGATAATGTGCATACCTAAAATTTTTAAAGTATTATTATTGTGACTGATAGTGAGTGATGTTAACTCCTGACCCAACACATAAAAGCTACCCATAATAGTAACCCAATTGTACAGTCCGTTTTTTGCTCTGTTAAGCGTTATTGTCGCATTCCTTCGATTATTTGCTCCTTTAAGTATTACAATACCACCAAAATTAAAACTACCCGATGCAATTAATTGGCTGCTAGTAATGCTAGCCGTGATATTGGCAAAGGTGTAGCCTAAAAACTTGAGGCTTCCTGCAATACTGGCAGAATTATTGATATTACCATTAGCTCCTTTGCTCAAAGTGACTGTAGCGCCGTTAAAAGCTAAAATGCTAAAATTGAAATTACTTGTAGCTTGAAATCCGCTCTCGTTCAGGCTGATACCTAACGCCGTGAATTGTTTGCCTAAGAGAGTAACATCGCCTAAACCAAAAACCTTTTTATTAGTTAAATCAAGTTTAAAACTCGGAACATTAAGCTTTATAATATTGCCTAAATTAAGAGCTACATTATTAATTGAAACGTTCTGAGTGTTAAATGATAAAGTGCCGCTACCCAAAGATTGATTAAAAGCAATAATATTTGCTGTTCCTGTTGCACTTTGATTCTTCAAATTAACTGTGAGGTTCGGAATAGTCAAAGTCAAAAAACCTGCTAAACTCAGCCGAACATCCCTCAGATTGACACTATTTTGAGTAACATCAAAGATAATGCCAGCTAGGGTATTCCCAAAAACTGAAATTGTTCCTAAACCACTACCGCTACCAGATTTTATGTCGAGACTCAAAGCATCAACATCAATACTCAACAGATTTCCTAAACTCAGGTCAAAGTTTTTAAAGGTAGTATTGGTAGGGGTAATTTTAAATTCAACATTCGCAATTTCGTTGTCAAGGATTTCTAGATAACCATCTCCTTGAAGATACTGCTCACTAGGCGTTACCTTTAAAGATAAATCTAAGCTATCGTCATCCGTTCCCTTAATTTTCAGAAATCCTAAATCAATTTCTAGAACTTTTAATGAACCAGAGATATTATTAAAACTTTTATCTCCTTGAAGGATTAAGATTGCCTCATGCCCCCAAGCATTAATTTTGCCATTAATTTCTAAACCTTCTGATATCGCTTGAGCCGCAATTATTGTTGGAAAAGGAACATATTTAATTAAAGCATTAATTTTTCCGTCTCCATCCCCATCAATTGATTCGATATTTAAGTTCACTAAGCTTTCTAAAAACCCTAGTGCTTTGTTAATTAAATCGGTTGAATAACCTACTTGTTTCCTAAGAAAGGAAGCGACTGGCCCCCGCCACAAATCTATTAAGCTAACCGCTTCCTTGGGATTTAAAATTAAAGCTAATCTTTCAGGATCATTAGTGTCCATTAGAAAAGCTACCTCAATGTCTATTTTTTCCCATTTCAAATCACCAATGAAGCCAAAGTTATCAAAGTAAGGAGGTAAATACGTTCCGCCTCCTTGAAACCTGATATTGCGAAGTTCAGTTCCTACCAATCCATAGGGATTACACCAAGATTTTTCACCTTGTTGACAAAAGTATGCTGTTAAAGATTCAGGTTCGAGAGATAGACTACCAGAGAGAAATAACTTAGGTTCTTTTTCTTGGGTGGGATCGTAGCCTTGCAGAATCAAATTTCCAGTTAATCCAAAGTTTGGCTCTAAATCAGCCCCAATATTTAACCCTATGAGCAAGTTATTAAAAGTAGCTTTAAATTGTTGCTGGGAAAATAGCTGAATATCGCCTGCAATATTACCTGTTAAACTAACCTGTCCTGCCGGATTAAAGTTAATTACCGCTCCTAAGCACCCAATTCCTAAGCTTCTATGAATAAAACTGCTGAAATTTGTCTGGAGATTATTGAAATCAATATTTCCAATAAAGTTGAATCCTCTGCTTAAGTTAATGCAACCCAATTTTGAATGTTTAAAGGAATATTCAGTCTCAGTGATAATTAGCTCTGGGTTGCTTAATTTTAAATCGTTGATAATAGGAAGTTGACTCGCTAGGTTACTAAAAATAAAATCTTCGTCTAATTTATATTTTAATGTGGTTTGCTTGCCAAAAAATAATTCAATACTTTGGTTATTTAGTAATCCTTTAAAGCTGAGTTCTACTTCTTGAGAAGTTTTATGAATTTTATATTTTGGTGAAGATATTCTAATTTCATGTTTGCCAAATACTTCAACAATGATTCTATCAAGTGCCACGTTTATGTACGAAACTGTACTATGAATGCTAAAAATTTTGTCTAAATTTAACTGCAAATCCTGGTCAAAATCTAAATAAGTTCCTGAACTTGAGGAGACTAAATGTATATCATCTGAAAATCCCAGTTTTAATTTGATAGTTTTAGGTAAAGTAATTTCTGTTAAATCAATGCTATTAGTCATAAGTAATTTGATGTAAATGTGTTTAACAGATTGGTTTAGAGGTTATTTATAGCAAAGCGTTTAGAATCTCTACTTAAGTCTCACAAAAAATTTATCCACAGGTGAAAATTGTCAATTCCACCAAGCGTAAATAATTAACGCTAGATAATCTTGTAGAAACTTAACTATAAACTTCAATAAAAATTATCGCATCTCCCCAAATTCCTTAATATATTACACTAACTCCTTGGTATGTCTCCCTTCAGAAAGTTGATTCTTATTTTTAGCGCATAACTTTAATCATCAAAAGGCGAAGAAAAATTTCAAGACACGGTGCATTCACCTTTTGGCGATCGCAAAAATCAGCCTTGACTGTACATTAGTGAGAAGAAAGCCGCAGCTTCTACCTCTAACACCGAGTCTAAAGATTACGAAGTTATTTGAGGATATGTTTCCCAAGGAGCCAGAAAAGCGTGGCAAAGGAATGCCTCATACCCTATATCGCAAAGAAGGGAAGCAGTAACTTCCCTTCTACTCTTTATCGAGCTAGTGTATTAAGTGCTAATCTCTTAACTGAGCGTGAGTTCTTATCGATAGTCATACTCATGTCTGAAGCGCCATTCCCGTTTCTCATGTTGTCTACGTTGCCATTCACGGCGCTCACGTTCTTCGCGCTCTCTACGTTGCCATGCTAGCCTCCTTTGTTCTCGTTCGCGCCACTCATGTTGGTGATTGTTTCCCAAAATTACTTCTACTTGAGCAGATGCACGCTCTGCTAAAACACTCGAAGTTAGCAAAACGCCTAACAAACAAGATGAGAGAATTCTTTTCATGTTCATAAAGATATACCTTTGATTGAACCAGAAATCTATAGTTTTAGACTTCTTGCTTTTACAAAAGGTTCAATTAGCAGATAAGGCTTTCAAAAAATACTAAGCAGATAAGTATAACTGCGTAAATATTTTTAGTTGGGATCAGGCAGAAGGCAGAAGAAAAAAGGGTTTTAGTTCAATTGGACTTTCTTAACATAGTTTTGTTTTTTCCAACTTCTAACTCATTTGAACCTTTTTCACATTCATCCGGTCTAAATAAATACAAGCAACAAACGAATAGAGGAGAACGCCTCAAGTGTTAGTTGTGCCCGCCGAGGTTTCAAAAGCAAATTCATTGATTGGTGAATCAGAAAGCGAATCTGACAGTTATCTAGTGCAGCAGTGTCTGCGAGGTGATACCCAAAGCTACGGTCAGCTTTACCGTCGCCATCAGCAAAGAGTGAGGTCAATCCTCTACAAACTCTGTACTTCTGCCAGTCTGGACGATCTGGTGCAGGAAGTGTTTCTGCAAGCCTGGAAGGGATTGCCCAAGTTTCGCCAAACAGCAAAATTTTCCACTTGGCTGTACCGAATCGCTTGGAACGTGGCTTGTGACCAACGACAGGCAGATATTAAAAGGCGAACTCAGTTACAGATTCTGACTGAAAAAACTCCTACCCAACAAGAAGCCCCAGAGTTAATGAATCTGCATTATCAAGACCTTGTGCAACGGGGACTAGCAAACCTAAGTTTTGACCATCGCACGATATTGGTTTTGCATGATTTGGAAGAAGTACCTCAAAAAGAGATTGCACAAATCCTAGACATTCCACTAGGAACAGTTAAATCACGCCTATTTCATGCTCGTGCTGCCATGCGTCAATTTCTCCAAAACCAAGGAGTACAGCTATGACAAAGTTGCCTAATGACGATTCTGACCTAATTAATTTTCTGCGCCAACATCGCCAAGAAGTTCCGCCAGCCTCGCCGGATTTAGAACAACAAATTTTACAACAGGTGAAAGCTTGGCCTTTGTCACCCTTACGCCACTATTCAAGGTTGAGGTTAGTTCTGCCTGTTGCTGCTGGATTAGTCGCTGCCATAGTTGGCTACCGTGCCTTTATACCGGCTCAACCGAGTCCGGCTGAACTTGCTACATTAGAAGCCTTTATTGAAAGTAATTGGCAAGGTACAGTCAGTAACCAACATCTGGAAAGTGATGTATGGCATTCTACAGACTTAGATACTGAATAGGAGATCGCTTTAATGTTAATCCGTCGTGTTTCCATTTTGACGGTGGCGATGGTTGCACTTGGTAGCACTATTGCTCTGGCCAAGCCAACTTTACTTTCACGCCAAGTCATTGCCCAAACCCCCACTATACCTCATCCAAATCCTGGTAAATCAGTGGGATGGCTCAAGGATTTAAATTTGACATCTCAACAACTGCAACAGATTAAGGAAATTCGCAATCAATCTAAACAGCAGATAGCCCAAAAATCACAAGAGATACGTCAAGGACAACAGGAATTACACGATTTGATAGTAGGGACAGCTACTAAAGAGCAAGTCAGGGGTAAATATAACCAAATTAAGCTTGTAAAGCAGCAACTTGCTGATATGCAGTTTGAAAATACCCTTGCCATCCGGGAAATCTTGAACCCAGAGCAACGGCAGAAATTTGCCGATCGCATGTATAAGAAAAATCCTCCAGCACGACAAAATTAACTCTATGACTGTAAAGCCGAAATATTGGGTGGTGTTGCTGTTGCTCTTACTAGGAGGAATTGCCCCCAGTAATGCAGCCTCCACACCTGTTGATCCAAAGGTATTACATATAATTAATCGCCTCAGTTTTGGCCCTCGTCCGGGAGACGTGCAAAGAGTGCAGTCTATGGGTGTAGAGCGATACATTCAGGAGCAACTCTCACCCGAATCGATTCCCGAACCGCAAAGTCTCACCAGCCAACTAAAGCAGCTAGATACTCTCCACTTGAATCCGGTGGAACTTTTAGAATATGGCACAACAAATCTTCCAGGACAAAAACCCACCCAGTCTGAAAGAAAAGCTGCCAACCAAAAGGCTAAACAGGTGCTAGATCGAGCAGTCCAGGCGCGATTATTAGAGGCAACTAGCAGTCAGCGACAACTCCAGGAAGTGATGGTGGACTTTTGGTACAACCATTTTAATGTGGATGCTGCTAAAGGACGCGATCGCCTCTGGGTGGGAGCTTATGAACAACAGGCAATTCGACCTTACGCTTTGGGCCGCTTTCGTGACTTATTAGGAGCAACCGCTCATCATCCAGCTATGCAGTATTATCTAGACAACTTCCAAAATCGGGCTGATAGCCGCCCTGATGCCCAAGGTAATATTCGAGGTTTGAATGAGAACTATGCCCGCGAACTGATGGAGCTACACACTCTCGGCGTAGACGGAGGGTATACTCAACAAGATGTGATTGCTCTGGCGCGAATTTTAAGTGGTTGGGGCTTCAGTCGTCCCGGTCAGCAGACAGATAATAATTTCGGATTTTATTTCAATCCAAAGCGTCATGATTTTAGCGACAAAGTTTTTCTGGGACACACAATAAAAAGCGGTGGTGAAGCCCAAGGCGAGGAAGCTTTAGATATTTTGGCCCGTAGTCCGGCGACTGCACATCACATTAGCTATCAGATAGCTCAATATTTTGTTAGCGATGTTCCCCCAACTACTCTAGTAAACAATCTAACACAACGTTATCTTGCCACTGATGGCAATATTCGTGAGCTTCTCAACACTCTATTCCACAGCCGGGAATTCTGGGATGCAAAAAATTTTAATGCCAAGTTTAAAACACCACTTCAATTCGCTATCTCTGCGGTACGAGCCACAGGTGTGGAAGTAAATAACACAAAACCAATCTCTAATCTGCTGCAACAGTTAGGAATGCCCCTATACGGTTGCCAAACTCCAGACGGTTACAAAAATACAGCAGATGTGTGGTTAAATCCTGATGCCATGAATCGCCGTCTCAGTTTTGCTGAGGCGATCGCTAGTGGAAATTTACCCCTATCAAGCATCCCCACAAATATGGAAGAGAGGGATAAAACACCGGGACAAGAGACAATTTATACAGGGCAAATACCTTTACAAAATTCTCCTAATATGCATATAGACCCTTGGCAACTAATTAATACATTGGGCAATTCTTTGTCAATGAAAACGCAGAAAGCGATCGCCTCTAGTTCCCCTCAAATTCATAGTGCTTTAATTTTGGGCAGTCCAGAATTTATGTATCGTTAGTTACACAATTGTGGAGTTATAAAACTTCAGTAATTTTAATTATGAAAAGACGTGACTTCTTAATCCAAAGTGGAATTTTTTCCACTTCTGCGATCGCAGCTATAGCTAGCAATGCTTGGGTGGCTAGATCCGCTACCCAAAATAGTAACCAGAAGCGGTTGATTGTAATTTTCCTTCGTGGCGCGGTAGACGGTTTAAACATCGTAGTTCCTTACTCAGAGACAGCTTACTATCAAGCCCGACCGCAAATTGCTATTCCTCAACCAGGGAAGGAAGGGGGAGTAATAGATTTAGATGGACGCTTTGGGCTACATCCAGCATTAGCTACTTTGATACCCGAATGGCAGCAGAACAGCTTGGCATTTGTTCATGCTTGTGGTTCTCCCGATCCAACTCGCTCTCACTTTGATGCTCAACAATATATGGAAAACGCTACTCCTGGCGACAAGCATACTCAGGATGGTTGGATGAATCGTTTACTAGGGGTGATTTCTCAAAAAACACCCATTCAAGCAGTAAGTGTTGGAGAAACAACACCCTGGATTTTTTCTGGCCGAATGCCTGTAGCTAACATTGCATCAGGGAGAAACGCTAGCAGACCTCTGCCAATAGATCGTCCTCAATTAGCAGCAGCATTCGATCGACTTTATAGCAGTAATGATGCTTTAAGTCAGACCTATCGCCAAGGACGAATGGCGCGTCAGGCGATCGTGAATGACCTGGATAGTGAAATGAAAATGGCGAATAATGGTGCGCCTTCACCTGATGGCTTCGCTGGCGATGCCCAACGATTGGCGCAACTAATGCTTAAAGACCCCAGAATCGAGTTAGGGTTTATGGCTTTGGGGGGTTGGGATACTCATGTCAATCAAGGCAGCACTCAAGGACAGTTAGCTCGGAACTTAAAAAAACTGGGTAATGGTTTGGCAACTTTAGTCAAAAGTTTGGGGAGCGTTTACCAGAATACAATAATTGTTGTAATGTCCGAGTTTGGTCGTACAGTCAAGCAAAATGATAACGGTGGTACTGACCACGGTCATGGGAATGTTATGTGGGTTTTGGGCGGTCAAATTCGCGGCGGTAAAGTTTACGGTGAATGGCCTGGCCTATCTACAGCCCAACTTTATCAAGGTAGGGACTTGGCTATTACCACTGATTTTCGGGATGTTATCTCTGCTGTGTTAGAAGATCATTTACATCTTAATGAAGCAAAATTGAATCAAGTGTTGCCAAATTATGCATCTACTCAGAAAGTAGCATTAATTGTCAAGTAAGCAATTTTGACCATTATCTTTGATGAGTCTTCTGTGCCAACCCTCAAACTAGAATAAGTTGGTTGCTGAAGCTGTGTCAAATTATGATTGAGATTAGCGATCGCTTCCACTGCTATCAAATTTTGCAAGGATTGAGACAATGCGGCTAACGCGATCGCATTATCTTCACGCCGCCCCTTAGAACATAGATAGCGTCATAGCCCTTTTGAACCAATTGTTGAGCCGCAGTAAAACTGCGTTGCCCAGTGAGACAAGTCAACAGAATGGGTTGCGTTTTGGGAAGGTCTTTGAGCAAAGTATCGACATTCAGACGATGTGATTTAGGAACAACAGAAGAAGCTAGAAATGCAAACTCCAATTAGTGTACTGATGCCAATGAAAACCAACAAATATCTAATAATGATGGATTTCTGCTCAAATGGTAGAGAGTTAACAATAGGTCTATCGCAGGATTGGGGTACGCCAAAACACCCCTACAAAAATTAGCAGCGCTATTTGGATAAACCAAGGCGCTAGTATCAAACTGGCAACAAAACTTAGAATTGCAACGATCGCAGCAAAAATTTCAACCATTTCTTCTTTTGCTACATTTGCCACATAGATTGCAAAGCAGGCGATCGAAAGGGCTACTAGAAAAGGAAGAGATAACATTGCAAATTAACACTCAGCAATAGAAGTTTCAAAGGAATAATCAATCGAATTGGGAAGCAACTGTTGATGAATTTCCATTTCTCGATCGCTCATTGCCTTTTCAAACATTGGCGTTGAGAGGACTTGTTCTGGTGTCCACACTCCCAATACGGTTCGGTTAAAGGGGAAAGGGAAAAGGTTTTGAATACATCCTTTACCCTTTACCCGCAAACCCATTCCCCAGACCACAAGGAAAATGAAAAATGCTTATCCGAACCGTATTGGCGGTGATTCCTGCGGCTTGGGCTTCTGCCTGGAGTGCGATTGCTTTACAAGTGAAAGAGGCATGATCGCTGACATCGACATAGTTCACACCAGAATCAATGCAGAGTTTCAAAACACTAGCATTTCGATGATGAAACGGCCCCGCGCAGTGAACTACCAAATCTAATTGCGCGATTGTATCTTGTAGTCTTCTCAAATCATCTAAGTAAATTGAGACGAACTGACAGCGTTGGGGAGTCGTTTCTCCAATTGAATTAACCAATGACTGACAGGCTTTTTCCCCTATTTCTGGATTGCACCCTGCAATTGTTACATTTACCGCTGTATGGGTGAGCAAGTCTGCGGCGACTTGACTCCCAATCCTTCCACTTCCACCCAAAATTAGAACTTGCTGTGTCATTTCTTTGCTACGAATTACGACAATATATCTAAAGAAAAACCATCATTTAATTAAGGTCTTCAAACCACGGTTATAAACTCAGTTAGACAACAGCCGAATTACTTGTACACCAAGCCATCTGCCAAAGTCATACAAGAGTGCTAATCGGTAGCCAGAGAACTGAAGTGTAGTGCTGTTGCTCATCCCATTGTTCAAAAACAAGGTGCTTAAAATCGGTTGATAATCGTCACTACTGATTTGAGAGAATGGTGCATTAACAAATGCTAGAAGGTAAATCAAAGTAGCGATTAACACAATTGCAATAGCAAAAATATTAAACCAGAAAGATGACGACCATCGCTTGAAGCAAACACCATAATTGCAAAACTGTGCCCACACAGTCTTTTCTGTGCGTCGAACTAAGAGCATCATGATTGAAACTCCTGATTTAATTTGAATTGAACAAGACGATCAAACTGAAAACTTAGATGGGCGTAATACCTGTTAGCACATCTGAAATAATTTATTGCTACAGAAACTTAGTTTGAGTTCAAACGTCAAAAAGCTTTTTAACATTGGTAATGTGAGATACTTTTTAAGTCTCTTCTAAAAGATGTTTCTTCTAGAAAATACATTTCTTGCCAGCAATTTCGACAGAACCAATAGATTCGTTGACCACGAATATGACGTAGTAATTGGTGAGAACAGCAAAGACAATTTTTCGGTGTGGTCTTTGTGTGCGATGTTTGAATTTCATTGCAATCAAAACTCATAATTCAATTTAGAGTTGAACGAATTGAGCTAATTAAAAAACAGGCGCAATCTGTACCAGCGTTGGACAGATGCGTTAAGCCACCGTCAAAGAAACCTTGGCTTAGAGTAGAGATTTTAATTAGAATCAGAACAAAGATTTTAGTTTTTGAAAGAATCAGTAAGTGTTATCTCAACGTAGCCAGCGAAGCAGCTTTTGCTTGATCGTTCTTTCCCAATGCCGATCAATAAAATGTTCAGAAGTTGAAGAGGTAATTGAACCAGAGTTCAAGTATTGGTGAACATGAGCATCCATGATTCTAAAAACTCCATCATTCTAATCTTAGATGAACGTTCTTGGCGAATTGTGTTCAATTGAGTGTTGCTATTTCTTGGTTTAGTAGTTAAACAAACCAACAATTGCAGCCATAGCTAGAACAATTACGATTGCTGCCTGATAAGTTGTCAGCATCGTTTGTTAGCTCCTCTTTCAAAAGAGGAATATTGACTACATTTTCACTGCAATGCCTTGAGTCAAATAGTTGCCTCCTTTCGTAGAAAGGTTATCAACTAGCCTAAAAGCATAGCTATGTCGTATTTACGAAGCAGCCCGATTGGAACTTCTAACTCAATTTGGATTAGACGCATTGGGCTAATTAGAAATCTAAGCAAACATGAATCTATCGGCAGCAAATACCTGCACCGACCTATAACTGCAAGAAATAGGTTGCAGTAGAAACCTTGACTAGAAATAGGGCAAAAACCTTAGTGTCTGAAAAAAAAGATTCAGCAAATATTGCCTCAACGTAGCGAGCGAAGCAGCTTTTGCTTAACTGTTCTTTCCCAATAGCAAGCGGCGAAATAATTATTTGAAATAAGAACAATGTTTGAAGCAATATTCAAACATCGGTGAACATCAACATTCATGTCACTAGCAATTTGAGTTTTTTAACTTAATGTAAACACTTCTACCATAGCACGACCTTTCCGAAAAACAACCTTTTTTCATAGATTCAGTCAGTGAAGATAGCAGAAGCATTAAAAGCGCGATCGTGTCCGATGTAGAAATCATACTTAAGAGAGAGGCATTTATCTAAACAAGTCCAACTTTAAAGTTCTAAGACTTGAATTGACTTATGAAGCGATCAATTAAAAAGGAGAGTAGCAAACTCACAAGCGATCGCTGATTTTAACCAAGCACTACAAATCAACCCCAACTTAGCTGATGTCTAGTAAGTGAATAGACTTCCATTGCTTGAATCAAGCCGTGTTCAAGGGTGAATCGATAGCCCACGTGGTAAAAGTATCTCTTTTCTCATTCCAATCATTCACGAGTGTCTAAAGGATAAATCAGCTTTAGTATTCTTTAACTTGAAAGCACTGGCATTTGACCAGGTAGAGAAAATACGTTCCTTTGTTAGCCACTTAGATGAAAATATTCGCCCCTAAATTCTCAATATGGGAGCATGAAGACAAATCAGCGTAACAAAATTATTGCAGATATACAAAGCGGGAAAGCGATCGTTCATTTTTCCAAAACATATTGGGAGTAGAACTTATGGCATTTGATTTTAATTATGCAAAGAATTATAGGCTTCATTGAGTTTGTTGGCTGATTCTTCTAATAAGCGTTGTTCATGAGCATTTCTTGATAACAGCAGTTGGCGCTCAATACCTTTTGAGCCAATGATACATGGAAGTCCAAGAACAACTTCACTGCCAACTCCATAGTTAGAATCTGCTTTAGCCGATACTGGAAATATTTGCTTTTCATCTCGCAGTATGGTATCAACTAACTGACAAACTACCGTTGATATACCATAGCTTGTATTTCCTTTGCGTTCAAAAATGTTATAGCCTCGTTTACGAGTTAACTGTGCGTACTCTTGTTGAATTTGTTCTAGCGTTGCTCCTTGTGGTATCGGAAATTCAGTTAACAGAATTCCCCCAATAAATGCACTAGACCAAACGACAAATTCACTGTCTCCATGCTCTCCAATCACATAAGCATGAACGTCTTGTTTTGCAACATTCAGTCGCTTTCCAAGTTGATATCTCAGTCTAGCAGTATCAAGAACGGTTCCCGAACCGAAAATTAGATTTTCTGCTCTGGTAGAAGTAGCGATGTCTACGACGGGCTACGCCTACGCAATCCGCGTTAGTACATCCACTGGATTGCTAACGATAATTATGATTGAATTCGGTGCAACTCGATCCAATTCTTTGATTGTCGAACACATAATCTCTGCATTCTCGTTCAATATATCTAATCTGCTCTGTCCTTGTTTTGGCTGTACCCCAACAGTCACAATAATAATATCTGAATCAGCTAAATCTTCATACTGATTTGATGGTAAAATCTCCATCTCTTTAAGTAGGGGAATGCTGTCTTCAATATCCCATACTTGTCCTTCAGCTTTTGATAAGGTTCGGTCAAAAAGGACAACCCTTACGCATCTACCGAGTAAAACTAAAGCATTTGCAACGTTTGCACCTACATTACCTGCACCAATAATACCGACTTTAGATGTTTTACTCATCATGCTATATCTACTTTTTTCAAGAGTGAAATGTCGTTTATTTGGTAAGTCCTTGGGTCTGCAATTGCTGTCTTTTTACAACTTGGAAAACAATATATTTAACCCCTCGGTCATCGTGGGATGAGTCAAAATACCATCGCGCAAAACGGTGTAGGGCATCTGAGCTTGCATCACCATCTGCACCGTCGAAATCACTTCACCCGCTTCATGACACAACAGAGAACACCCTAGAATACGACCTGTATCTACATCCACGATCGCCTTCAGAAGTCCATCGGTTTGACCGAGTGTTCTTGCTCTAGGAACGGCTGACGCATCGATTTTCGCCACGCGGATGGCATATCCTTGTTGCTGTGCTTCAGTTTCAGTCAAACCTACATGAGCCAGTTCTGGCTCGATGAATAGACACGATGGAAGCAATCGATCGCCTGTACTCCTGTTGCCCCCATCAATTAAATTGGCTTTGATAATGCGATAATCGTCGAGCGATATATGGGTGTATTGCGGGCCGCCATTAATATCGCCTAACGCCCAAATCCCCGGTATGTTTGTCTCTAGGCGTTCATTAACTTGAATAAATCCGCGTGTATCGGTTGCCACACCAGCAGCAGCTAAATTTAAGCTCTCGCTATTGGGCGCACGACCAACGGCGACGAGCAAATGCGACCCTTGGAGGGTGATTTCACGATCGCCAACTTGGATTTGCAGGATGGTTTCATTACCAGTGCGATCAACCTTCAACACCTTCGCCTTCAGCAAGAATTCAATACCATCTTGTTCTAGCAGTGTTTGAACTGCGATCGCTATATCTGAATCTTGCTGTGACAGGATTTGCTCACTTTGCCCAATAACAGTAACACGACAGCCAAAGCGCCGAAACATCTGGGCAAACTCTAAACTAATATAGCCACTACCGAGAACGATCAGGTGTTCAGGCAGGTGTTCTAGCTCCATAATTGACTCACTAGTTAAAAACTCAACTTCTGTGAGTCCGGGGATGGCTGGAATTAACGGTCGTGTGCCTGTATTAATAAATAAGCGTTCGGCGGTAAGTAAGCGATTGTTCCCCTCACTCGTCGTTACTTCAATTGTTTTAGGAGCAACAAACCTTGCTTCGCCAATAATCAAGTTGCGATCGAGAGCCGTTTCTAAATTGTGCAAGTTTATTTCACGCGCAGATTGCACAACCGTTCGTTTTCGTTGGATCACCTCCACTAAATTAACGATGGGCGTATTAGCTTTAACACCATAAGCGGCACTATTTCGCACTGTATTTGCGACACTGGCACTCGCCACCATAGTTTTAGTAGGAATGCAGGCAATATTAATGCACCCACCACCAATCATATTTAAACTGCGTTCAACCAGAGCGGTTTTACGTCCGTCAGCGACTAACGCTGGTGCTAGTGTTTTACCCGCTTTGCCGCCGCCGATAATAATATCGTCATAATGTTGAGCGTTCGCTTCCATATCCTTTGAGTTTGATAAGGTGAATACGATTTCTAGAAGGTGTTATGAATTTCAGAAAAAACTGACTAAGAGGGTTTTAGCAATAATGTATTTGGCAAGCGTAACTCAAGATGCTTGCCCCAGAAGGGTTGACAAAAAGTATATAACACCTGCTAGAAGATTCAACTTTTTCTACAAGCTTGCTTCATCAAGATACGGTTGTTTTTATACACCTCTAAAGTTCCAGACTGCGGGTTATCCAACGTGCCATCCCACACCCAGTATTGATAAATTCCACTCCGAAACTTATACACTCGAACACCTTCTGTCGCTTGGCTAGTTCCTTTGCCCAAACTTAAATTACCGTTGGGACTAGTGGCGCGATAAAGCAGTTCACCGTTCGTATATTTCTGCCAAATATTTACGTTGTATCCGCCCCGGCATTTCGTACTCAGGACGATGCCAGCAGTAGAATCAGCAGAAGCTCTTAAGGAAAAATTAGCTAAGATACTTATTGGCAGAGCAAGAAGTAACGCGGATGTTTTCATGAGTTTTGTAAAATTAATAAGTTTGACATTCTTACCTGCCAAATCCCAAAAAACCCTTTTTTCGTTCAAGACATCGTTTTGCGGAGCGATGACAACTACTGCAATGTCATTCTTGTTGATGTTCATGGTTTTTCTCCTTGCTTGTTGATTTTCACTGTTCTCTTTCTTAAAAACCACCCGCGATGTACAGCGTTTCCCCAGATGCCCCCGTCACAACTGCAATTTTTCCCTCTAGTTTTTTCATGATGATTTCTGAGGATCGGGCAGCGTGAACTCTACAGTTTCGCTAATGATTACTTTGTGCGTGGGGTCAGCTAGTTCGATCAGCACCTTGTGTACGCCAGGTTCTAGTCCGACCAGGATGATCGTTTCCCCACTAGCATCGACAAAGTGCCACGGCAAATCGTCAACGGTGATGTGGATATGACCGATGCGCGGCGATACTTCGAGGGCACTTTTGCCGAACACCGGCAACACGCGCAAATTCTCCGTCCGGTACTGGATAAAGACGCGTCCCTGTGCCAGTGGTTCGGGAAGCGGTGGATCGACAATCAGCTTGGGTGGTGCTTCGTTTTCAATCGCAATCAACGGTGATGATCCAATAATGTCCCTAGCGCTCGGTATGTGGCTGTTCATAGCAGGTAATTACCTGAGAGTAGTTTGTATTACGATCCATTTAAAGGTGAAACGGCGCAGAGTCGAATGGCACTAAGATAAGCCGAAAGTCTTGTTTCACCTCGTTCCCAGCCTGTAGGCTGGGAATGTATTTCGAGAGGCTCTGCCTCCGATCGAGCCTTTGGAGGCGGAGGCTCTCAGAATTAGTTCCTAGCCTGGAGGCTGGGAACCACGGCAAGGGCTGTGTCTTAACTTAGTACCATTTCGCTTTACCCTTTTCCTCTACGCTAACTCAGTAAGCAGCAAAGCGATGGAAGAGTGTCTTTTCCTTTCCCCAAAAACATCGATCGCATCCTATTGGAGATACTTTTTCAATTCAGCGGCGGCGTGGACAAACAGAGAACGGACTGCCGGAACCTCGGCTAACCCATTGAGTAGCCCAAAGTCATGAATCATGCCGTTGTAACGCACGGTGGTTACTTTTACCCCAGCTTCATCCAGCTTGCGCCCATAGGCTTCGCCGCCATCTCGCAGAATATCGCTTTCGGCAACCTGAATGAGTGCTGGAGGCAAGCCTTGCAATTGCTCAACCGTAGCTTGTAAGGGCGAGGCATAGATATCTTGGCGTTTTTCTGGATCAGCTATGTACATGTCATACATCCACTTCATCAACGGTGTAGTCAGAAAACGCTTCTCACCAAATTGGTGATACGACTCTGTTTCAAAACTAGCGTCTACGATCGGCCACATCATGATATGTAGCTTGATGTGTGGCCCTCCGTTTTCTTTCGCCTTCAAAGCCGTGACTGCTGTCATATTTCCGCCGACACTGTTGCCGACCACTGCCAGATTCTTGCCATCCACGCCAATTTCCTCACCATGCTCGGCAACCCATTTGGTTGCAGCATAAATCTCATCGATCGCCTGTGGGTACTGAGCATCTGGCGTGCGCGTGTAGTTGACAAAGACCCCTGCAAACCCTGAAAGCACAACCAGATCGCGAACCATGCGCTTGTGTGTTGGATAATCACCCAACACCCAACCACCACCATGAATAAAGATGAAAACAGGCAATGTGCCTTTGATGCCTTCCGGTCGCACGATGTTGAGCGTAATCGAATAACCGTCAGCAGTAATTGTCTTCTCAGACTCTTCAATGCCTGAAAGGTCTACTGGAACGGAAGCCTGTGCATCCACGAGAACTTGACGCGCTTCGAGTGGAGGTAATGTCTCTAGAGGCACACCTCCTGAGTTCAGCACTTTCAAAAATGCCTTCACTTCTTTAGAAAGACGTGGATCTTCTGCAACTTCCAAAATCTTTGCTTGTGAATTTACTTGAGCAACCATGACATTCTCCTTTGATAATTAGTAAACAATCTGTTGAAATGGGACTCCTAGTAGTTCGCCAAGTGAACTTGGCGGGGTAAAGGGTAAAGGGTAAGGGGGAAAGGTTTTAAATCCCTTCCCCTTTCCCCAGCCCTCACCCAGCATTTTTGGGTTGGCAGACTACTAGCGGGTCGCTGCCTCGATCGGTTGTTTCCACACCGCAGCAGCATAGAGTGAGTCCTCAAAATCGGGGGCGATATCGCCTGCGATCCGTGCCTCATGATGTGCCCAGTCCTTAAAGAACAAGTCGTGACTGATGCGCGATACTATTGCAGGTACGTCGCGGCGGATGCTATGGATGTCACCAACTGGCAATCCGAAGCTGACCAAACCAGCAGGATTAAATACGTGAATGTCTTTCAGATAAGGGGCAGTACCAGGTACTTTTTCTTGGTATTCGTGGGCACTACCGAGGTAAGGATGTGCCGCCAAACCGTCGTCACGTAGGTCTTCTGGTGGCTGGTAGCGATCGCGCCAGAGGGCAATATGTTGGGCAAAGTCGGCTAGTTCGGGACGCTTGGTTGGGTCAACGAAGTAACCAGTGCCAGCGATCGCAAAATCAAACTCGAAAACATCATCGTTCACCTGGATGGCAATGCGTTCGCCCAGTTTCCGTGCCGATTTCCAAGGTGCAGATAGATGGATGTGAAAGTTCGGGAAAGCGATCGCTCGCTCAATCGAGTTTGGGGGTGGCGCGGTGCCTGCTTGATGAAAGCGCCAAGCCTGGAGCCAGCGTGCTGCATCGGGTAATTGGGGATAGTTGTCGTAAGCACCAGGGTAATCCCGTATCCGAAGGAGTGACAGAGATGCGATCGCCGATCGCCGTACAAATAGATGTACTGCCTTAGCTCCCGATTCCAGCGCCACTGCTGCTGCATCGAAAGCTGAAGCCGCCGCACCCAGCACCGCCACAGTCTTACCGCGCAGTGCTTCAAAATCGATGGCATCGGCGGTATGTGCGTACAACGTGCGGGGTAAGTCAGCCAGTATTGGAGGTATGTTCGGGCCACCCGTGCCAGCCACGCCATTGGCGAAGATAATTTTGCGCGTAGTTTCTAAGAGCGGCACACCATTTACCTCAAGGTGTAGGCGGAAGAAACCTGCGGCTGGTTCAATCCGCACCAACTTCGTCTGGTAACGAACCTGGATACCCAGGAAATGCCGATACCAACTGAGGTACTCAGCCCAAGTCACTCGCTCAATGCGATCGATCTTCGCGTAAGCTGCCGCACCGTGCCGCGCTTCGTACCAGGCTTGAAAGGACAATTCTGGGATGCCTAATTCTGGCCCAGGCAGATGTTTCGGTGTGCGGAGTGTTCTCATCCGCGCTCGCGTCAACCACACGCCTGCATGAGCCTCGTCATCGGCTGCATCGATTTCCGTTACGCGACCGATCCCAGCACGCCGTAGCGCAAATACAAAAGTGCTACCGCTACCGCTACCACCGATTATAGTGACATTGTGATCGATGCCAGGGCGATCGGGCACCCAGTTTTCGGGATCGGGGCCGAGCAGACGTAGTGCCTCGCAAGCAGCAAAATCGGAATTGCTCGTTGTTGTCATGTCGATCTCCTCATATATCGTTGCGATGGATGAAAAAATCCGAATAGTAGACAATTAAGCTGTTAAGCTAACGCGCCTACATATTGCACTATTTTCTGTGTAGACCGTCATTAGTCATTAGTCATTTGTCATTAGTCATTAGTCATTTGTGTTTACTAAGGAGAAAGGACAATCTCACCAGTTGATGTGTGACTTAAATGCGTAACAGCTTATACCAATTCTCTGTGAAGCTGCATATTATTTTGACCCCTCTCAACCTCCCCTTGCTAAGGCTACGGTATATACACAAGTCTCTTGACCTGCATCTTTGTTGCATTGACCTGCACCTTTGTTGCATTGACCTGCATCTTTGTTGCATTGACCTGCACCTTTGTTGCATTGACCTGCACCTTTGTTGCATTGACTTACACCTTTGATGCATCGCCCTGCACCTTTGTTGCATCGCCCTGCACCTTTGTTGCATCGCTTTGCAAAAATGAACTTATCCTACGTTACGCAACAACTCTAAAAGACTTGTGTGTACACGGTAGCTTGCTAAGGGGAAGTGCCGCAGGCGGTGGGGTTTTTCTGTGCGCCTTCATAAAGAATTGGTATTAGTAGGTTTTTGTTCGTGGGTTTGGATTCGCTAGAGCGTGTTATAAACAACTGCCAAAAGCTAGAAAAGGGTTCGTGTCTTTAACTCCTTTTGGACTTCAAATCTGTGCCATACCACCATCGACAAACAACTCAATGCCGTTCACAAAGCTGCTGTCATCTGAAGCAAGAAAGACAACAGCTTTGGCAATCTCATCGGGTGTGCCGACTCGCCCCAGTGGAATAGTGCTGGCTTGGCTGTCCACGAATTCTTGCAACTGCTGGTCATTCAATCCCAAATGATCGTAACCAGGAGTCGGAACTACACCAGGGCTAATGGCATTCACTCGGATCTTGCGTTCTCTGAGGTCGAGTATCCAATTCCGAGCGAACGATCTCACAGCGGCTTTGGTAGCGCTGTAAACACTGAATGCTGGCGTACCTTTTATAGAAGTAATCGAAGCATTCAGGATAATAGAAGCACCCTCTGGCAACAGTGGCAGCGCTTTTTGTACGGTGAACAGCAGACCTTTGACGTTTACGTTGAATGTTTTGTCAAAGTGTTCCTCAGTGATTGCTCCAAGTGGGGCAATTTGTCCACCTCCAGCATTAGCAAAGATGATATCGAGGTGTCCTTGCTCTTGCTTAATGGTGGCAAACAGGCGATCGAGGTCTGCCAGATTAGAAACATCGCTCTGCACAGCCGTAACATTTTTACCAATGGCTTCTACAGCAGCATCCAGTTCGACTTGGCGACGACCCGTGATGTAGACATAGGCACCTTCAGCAACAAACTGTTTGGCAGTGGCAAGACCGATACCACTGTTGCCACCCGTGACAAGGGCGATTTTTCCTTCTAGTTTTCTTATCATGCGAATCCTTTGATTGTTGGGTTTAAAGCGGTCAGTTACTAATGGAGAGTGGAGTCAGCAGGAAGAATAGTCAGCCCGTATTGGGGAACTAGTAGTACGCCAAGGGAACTTGGCGGGGTAAAGGGTAAGGGTGAAGGGGGAAAGGGTTTAAATCCCTTACCCTTTTCCCTTTCCCCTTTCCCCAGCCCTCACTTAGCATTTTTGGTTGGCAGACTACTAGGGCGATCGTCTTTTGTATCTTAACAAGCGTGTCATTCCTTACATCTCCTTTGATCGATCTGCTTGATGGGGCTGCTTGAGACTTGAAATGAGGTCGGTCACTTGACCTTGAGCCTCTGCGCTCAGTGAATCAAAGTCGTCTAAGAAGAATTGACGTTCTAGCGTTAACTTCCGGGTATTGAGTAACCCTTCGATCTGCCAACCTTCATCGCCTTTCGTTACAACGTATAGCGGCAGCGAATCTCGTGACGGTGAAGTTTCGGTTTGTCCGGGCAGTATTACCCTGATAACTACGAGCATGAGCGCGAGTTGCGAGTTCACGAAGCGGACAAAATCCACCTCACCCTCCAGGCGTGTTCCTTTTACAACTGTGTCGAACGCTTGCTGATGAAATACAGCGATTTCTTTTCGACCCTTGAGATGCGTGCCCTCGAACGTGATGAAATCGGCAGTTTCGCTGAACGGGGCAGCGAAGCCTTTGCCGCTACCTCGATTCCAAGCATCAATCATCTGGCGATGGAAAGCACGGATTGCCGACTCGTCAGCAGTAGTGGTGGTTTGATCTGTTAGTAAATTCATAGTTAGGATTACTTCACAGCAGTGCTTGCTGCTTCAATTACTTTGGTAACTTCTTTTGGATGAGAGATAAAAGGAACATGGCTGGAGTTAACTTCGGTTGTCTTAGCATTAATCCGTTTTGCCATAAAACGTTGAAGTTCAGGGTTGATGGCGCGATCGCTTTGAGTCACGATAAACCAAGAAGGAATTGTTTTCCAGGCGATTTCATTGACTGATTGCTCAAAGGCTGCGCTGGCGATCGGCTTTTGGGTTGCTGCCATTACTCGCGCCTCAGCCTTTGATACGTCTTGGGCAAAAAATTCGTGAAACTTCTCGCGATCTACATAGAGAAAGTTTGCAGCATCAGACACGATTGCCGTACTAATCGGAGGGGCTGCGTACCTTTTATTCAAATCACTCGTCTTTTCACCAACATCTGGTGCGAAAGCATTAACATAAACCAGAGCTTTCACCTGTGGATTGCCAGCTGCCGCACCTGTGATTACATTTCCAGCATAGGAATGTCCAACTACTACAACAGAACCCTTTTGAGCCTCAATCACCCGCTTCGTCGTTGCCACATCATCAGCAAGCGAGGTGAGCGGAATCTGCACAGCAGTCACTCTGTAGCCATCCTGCTCTAACAATGGAATAACGTGTTGCCATGATGTACCATCAGCATAAGCCCCATGAACGAGAACGATCGCAGGTTTAGAGTTGGACGCTTGAGGTAATTCCTTGGAAGTGGCTGGTGTTGGATGCATTGATATGACAACAACAACACTTAATGCAAATAACCACATCAACAATTTTTGAACTTTTTTCCATGTAAAAACTATCATTGCGATCGCCTCTGTATTCTTGCTAAATTGCTGAAATTTCTGATTCTTGCCGTTAATCATTTGCAGCAACACTGGCTGCCATTATCTGCTCAACAGTCCAGCGATCGAGATAGCGAATTCCATTAATAAACAAAGCGGGTGCAGCCTCCACTCCACTTCGCAATCCACCTTCGATATCTGCATTGATCCGAACGACATACCTTCCCCTGGATAAATCCTGCAAAAATTGAGAAATATCAAGTCCTAAACGATTGGCGTACTCTACTAGATAGCCATTCTCTAACTCTTGTTGATGAATGAACAATATCTCATGCATTTGCCAAAACAGCCCTTGAGTTGCTGCGGCAACTGCTGCTTCTGCTGCCCGTTGAGCATGTGGATGAATCTGTATCTGAGGAAAATGACGGAAGATAAAACCTAAATTGTTTTCTCCAAACGAAACCTTCAATTGCTGCCCGGCAACTTTAATCAATCGATAGACGTTGGCACTTTGAAAACATTCATAATCTCCATACATAACGAATACTACAGCAGCATTCAATACACCTTGAATATGATCCTGGGTTGAAGGCAGAACGAATAAAGAACGATTATCACGGTCGGAAGTCATGTTTCGGTTTGTATTAAGCAAACTAAGCCTTACAACCCAACTGCGCTAACGTTGCTATGGATTTAATATAGACAATTGACCCTCTGTTGTCGTCCACTCTGAGTTGACATTTTTATCCAATCTAGTGATGGATGAACCCGTCCATCTCGCAGTGGAAAGTTGTCTCCAACTTTAGGTGGATTTCTGCTCGTCCCTGACACCACCCGCTCTAAACGAAGTGTACCCAGTTCGTCGGGGCATCAAGAGATGATGAGGTTGACGTGATTGTGGTATTGCAGTTGATATCATAAATAAAAAGTAAAAAATGCTTATGCTGCAAAATTCCAAACTGCTTTACCATCTCGTTTGAGTGTCATTAGACTTACTTAATTTAAGCTACAAACTGATTACATCAAATCTTCTAAGTCTTTCTCAATATCACTCATACAGATACGGAAATATTGAAATAGTTCTTCGGTAATATCCTTTGCGTGTGCATCAGCCCTAGACTTGTTGATGAATTCTAGCTTTTCAAATGTTCCTTTTTTTGAGTGAGAAAAAATATTTTCAAACATTTCCCATTTCTTACTAATGACTTTAGCTAAGTCTAAAAAATATATTTCGCCCTTATTAGGATCAAAAATATCGTTGTATCCTAAGTGTGATAATTCATATTGTCTTTTTCCACCAAAGATATCTAACATGACTTGTTTAGCTTCATCGATGTTTTTTGTATTCGCGCGTAACTGCATTTTAACTATTTTTCTTAATTTAATTTCTGCGCGATTCCTTCTAGCAGATATTTCTTCCCATTTCTCTTCAGTTGTTAAACCAATTCTTTTATATTTATTCTGCATTAATAGATATTCTTTAACAGAATCTATTTGAAAATCATATCCAGATATACCCTTTTTTATTAAACTATAACCTATAAGATGAGAAGTATAAGAAGGATGATACTCCGCCATTTCATTAAAAGTTGATATTTCGTTTTTAGCCAAATAAATTAGCATTTCGTACTCATCTGGATAAAACTTCATAACAACCAATAGAATCATTTCTAAATAGTTACTAAATTTTTTAATAAACTCGGTTTTGGCTGTTTGGTATAATTTTTTATCAACTGTTACGGTTTTATGCCTATTATGAACTTCTTTATGAATAAAACTGCATAAATGTCGAATTAAAAATGGATGTCCACCAAAATCTTCTGTTAGTTTTGCATAAATAGTATCCTCAAATTTTAACCCCATTGGTCTACCTAACTTTTTAACCATATCTTCTGTATCATTAAGCTGAAATCCTGGTATATATAAAGGGGTAAAGTGGTTAAAAAGAGGGTTATCTATATTTCCAATAGTAGGAACTTCTATGCAGGAAGGATTTGTTCCTACTACTAAATAAGAAATTAAATTGTTATTTTTTTCAAAAATACTTCTCAATGCTTGCCAAAAAGGAATAAAATCAGTGCCTTGACTCCAGTGTTCGCAAGGAGATGTCTTGAGTGAAATATTTTCAATTTCATCAAAAATGAAAAAAAGTGGCCAATCATTTTGATTGCTGTCTTTACATCTCTGAAAAAATGTTTTTGTATATGAAGCCGCATTTTGTTCATTAAATTCATTTTCTAATGCAAGCCTAACTTGATTGAGTTTGAGTCTTGCTTTAGTTTCTTTACAAATAAAATACAAAGCTTGAAACCATCTTTTTTGATTAAAAGATGGATTTTGGCAATCGATTACTACTGGTACTATACCATCTCTACTTAAAGAACGTTCTATACCATAAATTACTGATGTTTTACCTGTTTTTCGTAATCCAAAAAGACCTGAGTTCTCTCCACGCTTGTATCTATCAATAATAGTTAAAATTAAATCATTGCGCCCGAAGAAGTATAAATCTTTTTTGAGAGGAGCTTCAAATGCAAATAAGTCTCTGTCATATAAATACTTTTTAAATCTATTTATAAAAAAGTTAACTTCTACTTTTCCTTTGAATTCACTATATATAAAAGGTATAATAATCTGAGATTCAGGTTCACTCTTAGTTAAGTTAAGTAAAGAATGCTCAATTTTCGGGTCGTTACTTATTAAAACACCACAAATTTTCTCTAATCTTAAAGTAGAATACGTTTTGTTTATTCTCTCAAATACATCCAGAGTTCTAGCTTGTAGAGTTTGGTACTTACTAAATAAAATAACAATTTCTTTTTGAAGATTAAATGTTTCTCTATATTCATCCGTTGGCTCTACTAATATATATTCGTACTCGCTACTAGCCCCAACTTGAATTTTAGAACCACTAGTAATAAAAAACTCTCTTTTTAAAGTATTTACAATGCACTGTATATCTTTAGAAAAGTTTTGTAAAGGAAAATTTGGATGAATTCCTGGATATGGAGATGTTCTTTCTTTCATGTTTAAGGCAGAGAATGGTAGTAGCTTCCTTTATTAGGGTTCCCATTTAGGCATCAAATATGATTAATTGCATTTACCCACCGTAAAAATTCTTCCTGAAGCTTTTTACAGTGCCTTATTACCTTATATAATCCATCCTTATCAATCGCATGGTGTAGAGAATTTTCGGACGATTGAAAGATAAGTTTAGCTTAACTGTGGTCAGTTTTGGGGTAGTGCTTCACGAAGTCATGGGGATTTGGGAGAATGGGGAGTGTCCATAATTTGTCGCGTACACCGGACACTATCACCAGGATTAAATGAGGCCACCACCCCCAACTCGTCTACCCAACAAGCATTACAGGTCTAGAGAATACCTTACACCAAGCGAGGTGCGATCTCTACTCCCACACCTTGACCCTTGTGAACTTTTTCCCCACTTACAAACTGACAATCCCACGCTTAACAGCAGTAATTACGGCTTGAGTGCGATCGCTCACTCCCAGTTTGCTCAAAATGTGATTCACATGCGATTTGACGGTACTTTCACCAATAATCAAAGTAGTCCCAATTTCCTGATTACCCATTCCTTGTGCCATCAAACGCAACACTTCCAACTCTCGTTCACTCAGTTCTGGATTGCTCATTCGCTGCAATAATTTTGCGCCCACCTCTGGCGGAATGTATTTCTGACCATTATGAATGGCGCGAATCGCATTCAAAAGCTCGCCAAGTTTAGAATCCTTAAGCAGATAGCCTTGAGCGCCCGCCTGTAAACCGCGATAGATATCTTCATCGCCATCGTAGGTTGTGAGTACGGCGATCCGAGCCTGCTTAAATTCAGCACAAATCGCCATAATAGCTTCAACACCTCCCATTTTGGGCATTCGTAAATCCATTAGTGTGACATCAGGTTGGTATTCTCGAAACGCGGCGATCGCCTGTTGCCCATCTTCAGCTTGAGCGATCGCTGTCATTTCTGGATCGCGGTTAATGATGGTTGCTAGACCCTTTCTGACTATGGCGTGGTCATCAACAATTAGCACCCGAATCGTAGTGTTGGGGTGTGGGGTATGGGGTGTGGGGTGTGGAGAAGTCAATTATCTATCCCCCTTTGAAGGCTTTGACGCAGACGATTCAGTAAGCGTCCTGTACTGTCACATAAACTCATTAATTCAGTAATGTCATCAATGTAATTCAAATTATTTGCAAGAAGAAGCAAGGTTTCTAACTCTTTGAGGCTTCCATTGGCGATACCAAGGAACTGAAGATACTCCTTACGATGATTCCGTCCATACCCTTCAGCAATATTGGCAGGCACAGAAACACAGGCTCTACGAATCTGCGAAGTTAATCCATAGATTTCATGCTTTGGCATTACCTCTGTTACCTGATAAACCTGCTTTGCTAATCGCATCGATACTTTCCAAACCTCCAGATCGCGGTAACTCTCCAACTTACTCACACCCCACACCCCACACCCTACACCCTACACCCCAATTATCACCACAATTTGTGTTCCTTGACCTGGTTGGCTTTGAATCGTTAGCTGTGCGCCAATACGCTCTGCCCGTTCGCTCATTCCTAATAAGCCAAACCCACCGCTCAAAGGAATGCTACCTACTCCAAACCCCCTGCCATCGTCTTTAACCCGTAAGATACACTGTGTTTTGTTATACACTAACTCAACCCGAATTTCGCCAGCACAAGCGTATTTAACCGCATTGGTTAATGCTTCCTGCCCAATTCTGAGTAAGTTATTCTCCACTTCGGTTGGTAAGGAATAGGCTATACCCTGAGTTTCGCAAATCAGAACCGTGTCGGTCGTCGATCGCATTTGAGCCACTATACGATGCAAGGCACTCTCTAAATTACCTTCTTCTAGTAGCCGCGGACGGAGTGCTGATACGGATCGCCGTGCCCCTGCCAGCCCAGCGCGTGCTAGTTCCTCAATCATTTCCAGATGTACTTGGGTTGCCTCTGGGTCATCCGCCAGCACTTGTGTTACTGCTCCAACTTGAAGCAGAATACCTGTGAAAGATTGAGCTAGTGTATCATGAATTTCTCGTGCTATCCGGTTGCGTTCTTCCAGAATGGAGGCTTGTTGGGCGCGTTTGCGTTCGCGCAATGCAGCGTTTCGCTGTTCGCTGATGTCAAGAATTATTCCTAGCATCTGCACAGGCTGTCCGGCTGTGTCATAAATTCCTCGACCTCGACCTACCAACCAATGAATACTGCCATCTGGATGAATCACTCGGTATTCAGCTTCAAAATCAGTATGAGTTTCTAGAGCTACTGTAACCGCTTGTTCAACCCGATTAATATCTTCTGGATAAACGCGATCGCGCCATACTTGATAGCTGCTCTCCACCTCACCAGGAACTAACCCCAGCAATCGAGTATGATTGTCGTTCCAATTTACTGTGTTCTCTGTGATATTCCAGTTCCAACTGCCGATGTACGTGAAGTCCATTGTCAGCCTGCGTTGCTCTTCACTTTGTCGCAAAGCATTCTCCACTCGTTGGCGCTCTTCAATTTCCTGCGAAAGGAGCAAAGTCCGCTCAGTAATTTGCTGTTCTAACGTTTGGTTGTAGTCAGCTAAAAGTTTCTCTGCTTGTTTGCGCTGGGTGATATCTTGAAAGGCTACAATCGCATAAGTTACCTTGCCCTGTTCGTCAAAGACTGGAGTGCCCCAAACCTCAACTGGAATTGTTGCGTTATTTTGGCGAATTTCCATGTCATCAACGGTGGTGCATTCGCCGCTCAACGCCCGGATAACTGGCAGTTTTTCAGTGGAATAGATTTGATCCGTTCCCGTCACATAAAATTGATAAGCCTCTGAGATTTCCTCCGCCAACACAGCAGGATCAATCCCTTTACCCATGAGTTGAATGCCTCGTTGATTGGCGTAATAAGGGCAACCCTCTGCATTGACGATGCCAATGCCTACCGGAACTGCTTCTAGAAATTGAGTCATCCTGCTTTCGCTCTCACGTAGCTTTGCATAGAGTTTGGCATTTTCGATCGCGATCGTTGCCTGGGATGATAACAGATTTAAGACCTGCGTTCGCTCTGCTGTAAATGCCCCAGCAGCTAACCGATTTTCCAGATATAACACACCAACAAGCCGATTTTGATTCAGCAGTGGTAAACACAAAATGGATTGAGGCTGATAGTGTTGAATATATGGCTCATTGATAAAATTACTTTCACGAGTAGCGTCACTTAAAATTACACTTTCATGAGTACGAATAACATAATTAATAATTGATTCAGGCAGATGATTTCTAATAGGGATAGATTGCAGTACTTGTGTAGCATATATATTCTCACCTTCATTAAGTTCACCAGACGCTTCAATCACCCATTTTCCTGAGTTCTCTAAAATCAAAAATCCTGTTTGTGCGCCAGCATTTTCGATTAAAATCTTCATTAATGATCTGAGTAAATTATCCAGTTCAATTTCACTTAAAATTGCTTGTGACGCTTTCATGACCGCAGCTAAATCGAAAGCAATGGGTGAGTGATTGGAGGTGGTGACAGAAGTTTTAGGGGTTGGCGAAGCCGCATCCGACGATTGAGGAAATAGCTGTGGATAGCGAGTTTCTAAATCTCTTACTTTCGCAATTGCTCCCCACCGCTCATAGAAGTAGTGAGCTTCTTTTATGTAGGTTTGAGCAAACTTTTCCCGACCGCGAGATAGGTAAAATTTGGCAGCTAATTCATAAGCTAATGCTTCTTCTTGAAGATAGTTATTGTCTCTAGCACCGAGAATTGCTTGTTCGTAGAACTCTTCTGCGTCAAATAACCGCCCTAAAACTCGCGCTTTCTCTGCCTCAATTAGATAATACTTATGCAAATAATTCATCGGAGCATACTGTGCCCAGTGTTTCATTTCTTTTTGATGAGCCGCAACTTTTTTGAGGATTTCTGTCTGTGCTTGAGCAGAGATTTCAGGATATATTGCGAGTCTAGTTAAAGAATCATAGAAATAATACAAAACCTTGGCAAAGGTAGCTGTCATCTGGAGCAAATAATTTTCTGCTATATCTGAGTTATGAAGTGCTTGATTGTACTCATAAAATAAATAGCATAGGAAAAGCTTATTAAAATGCACACTGAAGATTGCAAATCCATCATTTGCTATTTTATGCTGTGGCAGTTTGCTTTCCTCGTTGTATACTTCTCCAATTAGACGGCATGGATTAACTGAGCGTCCGATTAAATTCAAGATAGACTGCTGATATACCTGATTCCAGGTAAGTGCTATTTCTTGTTTAATTTGACGGATTGCTTCACCATGTTTTGTCATTTCACCTTCAAGTTCCACGAGTTCTTTCCCGACAGCAAAGGAGTGAAAGCAATAACAATGAGCGCAATAGGCAGCAAACTCTAAATCTCCAGTTTCAAGCCCAATTTGATAGCCTTCTAGAAATCGTGGCAAGGTTTCCCTGACATGTTTCTTCCAAAGGATAATAAAGCTACTTACAATTGTTACAGTCCGAGATTTGATTCCATGAGTAAATGGCTGTGACAAAAGTCTTAGGGCAAGCTGCCCAAACCTGTAACCAGATTCGATGTTTCCAACTATCCCACAGAGAATTACCCCAAAGTTGGCGTATGCAACAGGAGATGTAGACGCATTTCCATACTGAATTGACAAGCTGACTTGTTTAGACGCAAATAGAGGCATCAAATTAGGAGCCGCAACTTGGGCAATGGTTGTTATCCTTGATAGGATTTTCATTGCTTCTAACTTGTCTGGTTCGACCATTTGGGGCAAATTACTCAACCTTTCAATCGCCATCTCGCCAATGAGTGATGCGATCGCGTCTAGCTCAAGCTGAATGTCTGACTGAGTTGGCGTTTCAGGAAAACTGATTCCTAGTTGCTGCAAAACTTGCAATCCAGTGTTGATTGCTTCTAATGGCTGGTTCTGCGCGATATCGGTTTGAATTTTGACTTCATAAACTTTCACGATGTCGAAAATGGTTTTGGCTGATTGTAGAACGATCGCCGCCCACGATTCTACTTGCTCAAAATCGCCACACAAATACGCAACTTCTGTTGTTTCTAAATATAAATCTAATGTTAAGTCATAGTTTGTTTGCCAACTAGAAGCTGCTAGCAAAACTCTTGATGTGGCTAAATATTTTTTAGCCATACTATAGGCGATCGCAGCTTTTGCTTTCTGTCCTGTGATTAAATTTAATCTAGCAATTTCATTGCGTTCTACTCGATCTGTGACAAGCTCAATTCCATGATTAAGATGATCGACAATTTCAAACAGTCGGTCTGATAGTCGCTCCGGCAAAGTTTTTTCGAGGAGATTGCGACCAATTTGTAAATGAACAATTTGTTTTTGCGACTCATCGATTAAGGTGTATGAGGCTTGCTGCACGCGATCGTGCAAAAACTTATACTCTTGAATTAACAAGTTTTCATCTAATTCAGATAGTGGTTGAATTAATCCAACTTGTATAGCTTCTAGTAAATCTTGAAAAATCGTTTCAGGTGGTTGTTCGCAAACAATCGATAGAGTATCTAAATTAAACTCAGCGCCAACGCAAGCAGCTAACCGGAGAATTTGCTGTGTATTCTCTGGCAGTTTCTTCAACTTGTGAAGCATCAACTCCACAACATTATCAGTGATATCTTGGGCTTCGATCTGAGCTATGTTCCACTCCCACCCCCTTTTACTTCCCCCCTTACTAAGGGGGGATTGAGGGGGGTCAAAGGTCAATAAATTTTCGCTATGCAGCATTCTCAAAAATTCACTGACAAAGAAGGGATTGCCCTCAGTTTTACGCAACACCAACTCAGCTAAGGGACGAACGGTGTCTGCATTTCGATGTAGCGTCTCGGCAATCAACTGACTCAACGGGCCCAGCGTTAAGGGTGCTAAGATAATTTCTTGAAGCACTGCCCCTTGTTTTTGCAGTCTCTCTAGCATTAATGCTAATGGATGCGTTGGATTTACTTCATTATCTCGATAAGCTCCAATTAAAAATAGTGATTTGGTTTGCTCATCCAGCAGCATCAACTCGATTAACTTCAGCGTTGCTGAGTCTATCCACTGCAAATCATCTAAGAAAATCGCCAGGGGATGTGATTCTGAACAAAACACCCGCACAAACTGCCCAAAGATTCGATGAAAGCGATTTTGAGCTTCAGTTGCTCCCACTTCTGGTACGGGTGGCTGCTTGCCAACAATCAATTCAACTTCCGGGATCACATCAATGATGATTTGTGCGTTGTTTCCCAAAGCTGTAAGTAAGAGCGATCGCCACTGTTGCACTTGTTCGTCTGGTTCACTGAGCAATTGCTGCACCAATTTTTGCAGGGCATGGGCGATCGCACTGTAGGGAATATTGCGCTGAAATTGATCGAATTTACCAGAGATAAAATAACCGCGCTTTTGGGTGATTGGTTTATAAATTTCCTGCACTAACGCAGATTTACCAATGCCAGCATAGCCAGATACCAACATCATTTCGACTTGGAATTTTGGTTTGCCTGTTTGTTGGGTTTGTAAAGTTGTTTCTGAATTGTTTGGTAAAGCAGCAACGGAATTTGACTCTGGACACGCGATGCGATTAAACGCCGCCAGTAACATTGCAACTTCCTTGTCCCGTCCATACAGTTTTTGGGGAATTTGAAATTGCTCAGAAACGTCTTGAAGCGCCAGTTTAATGCTAGATATTTGACCGATTTCTGCTAATTGTTCAGCACAGATTTCTAAATCCGCTTTGATTCCCCAAGCGCTCTGATAGCGATCTTCTGCATTTTTCGCCATCAGTTTGAGAATGATATCTGAAACTGGTTTGGGAATCGTTGTATTTATTTCATCAGGTGGAACAGGCTGTTTAGCAATATGACAATGGACTAGTTCCAGCATATCCGTTGTTGAAAACGGCAGATGTCCGGTTAGCAGTTCGTAAAATGTCACACCAAGGGAGTAAAAATCGGTGCGGTAATCGAGTAAACGGTTCATCCGCCCGGTTTGCTCTGGAGATAGGTAGGCGAGGGTTCCTTCTAAAACATGAGGACTTTTGAAAGTCGGATTCGTGCGGTTAAATTGGGTAGCAATTCCAAAGTCAATAATTTTGATAACGCCAGTATCCAGATTGAGAACTATATTTCCAGGGTTGATATCTTTATGAATGATATTGGCTGCATGGATTCTGCCTAGAATGTCGGTGATGGCGATCGCAACACCAAGAAAAGTGGATAAAGGCATGGGGCAGAAGATATCTGGGTACTTGTGCATCCATTTCTCTAGGGACTCTCCCCCAAAATCTTCTAAGATAATCACCAGAGTACGTTGATAGTCCTGCTGGCTGTATGCTTTGATAACTCCTTCTAATTTTAGGGAGCGGATAATTTTATATTCCTGTCTGTAGCGAGTCAGTTCTTGGGAAGAAGGATAATCAAGCTTTAGCATTTTTACGACTATCCCTACTCCATCCTCTCTAATGCCCCGATAAACTAGAGAATTAGAACTTTCGTATATCTTGTTTTGAATGGCAATACCAGGTAGAGTAATCATAAAGCAACTCTTGAGAGGATAATCTGGCAATACCTCAAACTATACAGTAATTCTCATACTGAGAATAATTACTTGCTATCTGCTCCCATCGAAAATAAGTTTGAGGAAAGCAGGAAATCTCCTTAATGCTGATTGTGCAACTTTTAGTTGCGACTCTTAGACCCTACAGAAGCTATTTCCAGTAGGCTTGGACTATGCCTGATCTGGCTGGGATATTTTATAAAGCAAAAAGTCCAGAACGCAGTTGATATGATTATTTGTCACTAGATATAGCTCGTTTGGTAGTTTCATGACTTAAGCAAGAAAATGTATACATGATTTGTGTAAGCTAAATAAGCTGATCGTCTTAGCGATTGTATCAAGGAAAAATATAGTTCTATTAGATATGCAATCGCATATCTCTTTAAAATGTCAAATTTTAACTTGAAAGATGACCCCTTATGGTTCAAAAATGCAATTATCTACGAACTAGGGGTTCGCACCTTTGCTGACAGTAATGGTGATGGTATTGGTGATTTTCAAGGACTGACAGAAAAACTAGACTACTTACAAGATTTAGGTATTACTGCCATCTGGTTGTTACCTTTTTTCCCTTCCCCACTCAGGGATGATGGTTACGATATTGCCGATTACACTAGTGTTAATCCTATCTATGGCACTTTAGAAGACTTTAAAGTGTTTTTGACAGCTGCTCATCAACGTGGTATTCGTGTAATTATTGAGTTAATTATTAACCATACCTCTGACCAACATCCTTGGTTTCAAAAAGCGCGTCGCGCACCAAAAGGCAGTCAGGAGCGAGATTTTTATGTTTGGAGTGATACTCCTGAGAAATACCAAGAAGCGCGAATTATCTTCCAAGATTTTGAAACCTCTAACTGGGCTTGGGATTCAGTTGCCCAAGCTTATTGTTGGCATCGTTTCTATTCCCATCAGCCTGATTTGAATTATGATAATCCCTTGGTGCGTCAGGCAGTATTTGATGTTCTAGATTTTTGGTTGGAGATGGGTGTAGATGGACTACGTATGGATGCTGTACCTTATCTCTACGAACGGGAAGGAACGAACTGCGAAAACTTACCCGAAACCCATGCGTTTTTGAAGGAGTTGCGATCGCACATCGACGCGAAATTTCCTAACCGGATGTTACTAGCTGAGGCAAACCAATGGCCTGAAGATGCAGCCGAGTATTACGGTGCGGGAGATGAGTGTCACATGAACTTTCATTTTCCCCTAATGCCGCGCTTGTTTATGGCAGTGCGGATGGAAGATAATTTCCCGATTGTAGATATTCTCCAGCAAACTCCATCGATTCCTGATAACTGTCAGTGGGCATTGTTCCTCCGCAACCATGACGAACTGACTCTAGAAATGGTGACAGATGAAGACCGCGATTTTATGTATGGGGCCTACGCACAAGACCCGATGATGCGGGTAAATTTAGGCATCCGTCGCCGATTAGCGCCGCTTTTGGGTAACGATCGCCGCCAAATTGAGTTACTCAATAGTTTACTATTATCTCTACCAGGAACCCCCGTACTTTACTACGGTGATGAAATTGGCATGGGAGATAATGTTTATCTAGGCGATCGCAATGGTGTTCGCACACCTATGCAGTGGAGTTCTGACCGCAACGCTGGTTTTAGTCGCGCCAACCCGCAACGCATGTATCTACCCGTCATCGTTGACTCAGAATATCATTACGAAGCACTCAACGTCGAGGCACAACGGACTAATAGCAATTCTCTTTGGTATTGGATGAAACGTTTACTCGCTACTCGCAAACGGTTTACGGCATTGGGTGAAGGGCGTTTTGAATTGCTACAGTCTAATAATCGTAAAGTTTTTGCCTTCAGCCGTATTACCTCTGAAGAATATGTCTTGGTAGTAGCAAATTTATCTCGTTACGTGCAAACGGTGACTTTAGATTTATCAGCCTTCAATGGGCTAGTACCAGTAGAAATTTTTGGTTCCACTGAGTTCCCGCCGATAACAGAATCGCCCTATTTCCTTAGCTTAAGTCCTTACGGGTTTTACTGGTTCACCTTACAAGGTAAACTTAGTTCAACTCAACCCCCTAAACCCCAAGCAGACTTGAGCTATCTGTCGGTAAATGGTTCATGGCAGAATGTGATTTGGCAACGAGAGTCACAAAGCATTCTAGAATCAACACTGCGGAATTACCTCTATACCTGTAGCTGGTTTGGCGGCAAAACTCAGATACAATCAGTACAAATCATTGAAGCGATTTCTTTACCCTATAACCAGCAGATAGCTCAAATTGTTTGGTTGCAGGTAGATTATATCCAGGGAAACCACGAAACTTACCTGTTGTTTCTCGCCTATGCAGAAGGTGAGCAAGCAACACATCTTTTAGCAGAAATGCCGCAAGCTGTGATTGCGCGCCTTGGGGTGCAAGGCAAAATAGATACTTCTTTGCCCGATACTCAAGAAGTTGGAATTTTATTTGATGCTTTAGCAGACAAAAACTTTCTCACCTCACTGCTAGATGCGATCGCTAATCATCACTCTTATAAAGGGATAACCGGAGAATTATTTGGCACTACTACTGATTCATTCTCCGAATTGCGCCGACAGTTAACCAATCATGAGCCGACTGTTCTGAATAAAGAAGAACAAACCAATACTTATATAATTTATGGCGATCGCTTGTTGTTAAAACTCTTCCGCAAAGTCGAGGAGGGTTTGCACCCAGATTTAGAAATCCGGCGTTTACTATACCAGAAAAAACGCTTGCAACAGTCAGTTTTCCTAGCTGGTGCTTTAGAGTACCGCCGTGGAAATAAAACAAGCAATAAAACTGCCCAAGCCACGACTATAGGCATATTACAAGAGTTTATTCCAGATATCCGCAGTGGTTGGGATTACACCCTTGATAGTTTGCAAAAGTACTTTGATTTAGTTACCACAGAACACGCCACTATTACCGAAGTGCCTCTGCCATCAGGTTACTTGTTTGATTTACAGAGAATTGAGATTCCAGAATTGGCAATTGCAACTATCACTTCTTACTTGCAAAGTGTTGAGCTATTGGGTAAATCCACAGCAGAATTCCATATAGCGCTGGCTACAAATATAGATAGCTCAGACTTGGCTCCAGAATCTTTTTCATCACTTTATCAACGTTCAATATATCAAAATGCACGTAACTTAACCGGACAAGTATTTCGGTTGTTAAAAGAACGATTAAAATCTTTGCCAACCGATACTCAACCATTAGCATTAGAAGTTCTGAATAGCCAAGAGAAAATCTTAGAATGCTTTCAGTTAGTTGTCGGGCAAAAAATTACTGCATTGCGTACTCGTCATCATGGAAACTACCATTTATCGCAAGTATTTTACACAGGAAAAGACTTTATTATTCCTGATTTTGAAGGCAAAGCAGATCGTAGTTTTAGCGAACGACGCATAAAGCGATCGCCTCTACAAGATGTAGCAGGAATGTTGCTATCTTTCAACTACGCAGTTAACGAAGCTCTGGGCTATCAAAAAAAATCTGGAATGATCCGGGCTGAAAATTTACCCCTTATAGAACAATGGGGACAGTTTTGGTATACCTGGGTTAGTACTAGCTTTTTGAATTCTTATTTAGAAACTGCTAGTCAAGAATCTTTCCTTCCCAAGACAACACAAGAACTAGATGTGCTGCTTTTTGCCTATCTTCTAGAACAAGCGATTGATGCACTAGGCTATGAATTAAATAATCGCTCTGATCGGGTAGAAATTCCACTCCAATTTATTATGCAATTATTAAGTAAAACTGCTAATCACAGTTTTTGAGATCGCAATCCTAAATCAGATTTAACCCATTCGTAAGACATTCAGTTCGGACTGGAATGGCACTAAGTTAAGCTGAAGGGTGGCGGCTCTAGGGGCAGGGGGGCAGGGGAGCAGAGGAGATTGAACTTGGCAATTGAACTCTCCCCTGCTGCCCTGCACAAGGTTTAATCGAGATGTGGTGAGAAATCCGGGTTATTATTTAGACCGCAGTTCTTGCTGGGGGCTATTAGCTGGGAGAAAGAGGCTTTTGCGCTTTTTGCACAGATGCGGGCATTATAACTAATTAGGCGGACATGATATGACACCCTCGGTTGGTTACTTCATGTGGCTAATCCATTCAGCAACAGCGTCACAAATGTGGATACTACCTCTTGTGCTGAATTTTTTTCTGGAAGTAGAATTTTTGATTCATAAGCAATAGAAATCGCTGCTACGCCATGTACCAATGCCCAAATTGTTTTGGTTATTTCATGGGGATTGCCCGCAATCAGCGTTCCGTCTTTCTGTCCTGCTTGGACAATTTTAAATAATTGATCTAGGGATGCCTGTGAAACCTCGATCAAACTAGGATATTTCTCTGGATTGTAGTAACAGAACATTACTTGTAAATGATTTGAATGCTGTAATGCGAAGTTAACGTATGCACTGCTAGCGGCAATTAACTGCTGCTTAGTATTTTTATTAACTTTGTCTACTGCTGTTTCTACTTGTGTTGACAGCAACCGAAAACCTTCTTCTGCGATCGCTGCTAAAACTGCCTCTTTATCTGCAAAGTGCATATACGGAGCGTTATGGCTGACTCCTGCTCTTTGAGAAATCTTCCGCAAACTCAAACTATGAGCGCCTTCTTCTGACAGAAGTTCTGTTGCAATTGCAATTAATTTGTTACGTAAATTACCGTGATGATATTTATCTGTTGGTTTCATAGCTCATATTGACAGTGACAATATTTAATGTCATATTGGCAATGTCAATATAGTACTTTTTCACGACAGTTTGTTCTTTGTGTCTAAAATGTTGCCAAATCTCGATTAAAAGGCAAAAAATATGCTAAAGAGATTGCTTCGCTTAATGTTTGTGGTTGGTACAGTTGGACTAGCAGGATCTTTTGCTGGTGCGACGAGTGTCACTTCGCAAAATTTATTGGCCCAAAATCAGACAACTCCATCAACTTCTAGTCGTATCCTTCAGATTAATTTCAAATACAACAATTCCACGTCTGACTTTAAAAAGCAGATGAAGGATGTTGCGCCTCGTATCGCCAAAGCTCCAGGACTACGCTGGAAAATTTGGTCAATTGATGAAGGTAACAAAGAAGCTAGTGGGTTTTATCTGTTTGAAGATGAAAAATCTCTGAACAACTATGTCGAAAATATTTTCAATGTTGGAATGAGAAATAACTCAGCAATTAGTAATATCGTAGTCAAAAAGTTCAATATTCTTGAAGATCCTACGATCGTTACACGAGGCCCTATCAGTCAGCTTAAATAATCTCAAAAACTTGCATGCTGCATTGTATCTAACCAAATGAGAGAGTAAGATGAAGTTTAGCAATACTGTCACAACGTTTGCCACACCTGAAAAAATTTGGGCGATTTGGACTGATGTAGATAATTGGTCAGCATGGGATACCGAACTATGTGATTCATATCTTGAGAGTCCTTTTAAGCTTGGTGCGATAGGTAAATTAACACCGAAAACGGGTACAACTTCTAAATTTACAATTTCGCAGTTTAGCCCAGGTAAGAGTTATACATTCACAATTCAGTTACCATTTTGCAAGTTAAATGTACATCGCTACTTGAATACCTATGTAGGTAGTACATCATTTACTCATGAAGTGTCATTTAAAGGAGCCTTGGCATTTTTATTTAGTTGGCTTCTCGGCAAAAAGTTTAAAAAAGTTTTACCGAGAGTTATGGAGAATATCAGAGAAATAGCTGAAGCTGAAAGTATTGGACAAGGTTACTTAGAAAAAACAGCAGACTAATCTATTTCACATTAATCACGATGCGTATAAATCCTGTAGAGATGTTGCATTGTAACATCTCTACTAAAAAATATCAGCCGGATCTGCTTGTTTGAGTTTTCTCACAGCTGTTGCACCCGAAACAAAACACATAATAACAGTTGCTATCAACACAAAACCAGCTCTATCTATTGTCATTACAATAGGTAGAAGTGTTGCTTTTTTAGCAAATTCATACTGAATAATAGAAATTAAAAAACCCGGTATGTAGCCTAAAATTGCAATTAATAATGCTTGCTGTAAAACTATAGATAAAAGGTATCTTTGTTGATAACCAATTGCTTTTAAAGTGGCATATTGGGGTAAATGTTCAGAAACATTGGTATAGAGAATTTGATATACGACTACAATACCTACAACAATTCCCAATCCTACCCCTAAGTTAAAAATAAATCCAATAGCTGTACTAGTTTGCCAGTAATTTTTTTCAAAAGCAATAAATTGTTCTTTTGATAATACTTTTACATCTTTAGGTAAAAAGGTTTTTAATTTTTCTGTAAACTCTTGGACATTATATCCTGGTTTTAATTTGATTAAACCAATATCAATTAATCCTTTATAACGAGAGCTAAAAATCCTTAAGAAGTTAAGATGACTGGTGACTAAATTTCCATCAGAACCAAAAGATGTACCTAGATTAAATAGCCCAACTACTTTAACCCGGCGATTTGAAGAACGATTTCCAATTTCTGTTTCTACATTACCTTTTTGCTCAAAATCTGCAACTACAGGCCCAAATTCAGCGCGAGAACTGCGATCAAATAAAACCACATTTGGAATTTTTAGTTTGTTGATATTTTCCTCAACTCCAGCAAAATCTACGACCTGATAACGAATATCAAAACCAATCACAAATATATTTCGCCAATAATCTTTAGTTTCAGGATTTTTCCATTGACCAAAGCCTAAATATATCGGTGCAACATAATTAACTTCTGGAAATGCTAAAGACTGAGATAAACGTCGTTCTGGAAAACTTTCCATAGCAATTAAAGCTGTAGAGCGAGGACTAATTAAAAAACAATCTCCTTGTAAACCTTGGTGCAAACGAACAGCACTGTCAAATAAAGCATCTCGAATGCCTAATTGGATGAAGACAATTACTACAGCAAAAATTACTCCTAATAAAGCAATAATTAATCTTGCTTTCTGATATCTAAGTTGCAACCAAGCTACTGGTATTTTTTTGCTACGCATCATGTTTATATTTAAAGTTTACAAGAACTTAAAAAAGAGATAAACGTAAGATTTATAATAAGAATTCAGGAGCGGAGCCGGAGACGCTTCGCCTCCGGTCAGAATGGGCTAAACCTTAGCTAATCGCTAACAGCATTAATTCTGTACGAGTGGTTGATAGCTTGCAGAGTGCGAGTTCACGAGCGTCTGAATATTGGTTAAAAGCGAGTGAAATAGTGAGCAAAAATTAAAATATTGTCGCCTTAAAACTTCATCCCTTCATGGGTGGAGTATTCTGACTCCTGACTCCTTTTTATGGTGATTCAGTATTAATCATGACATTGACTTCTAAATTAGTTAGGTTAGCAACTCTTCGGCTATCTTGTGGAGACAGACGAATTTTCACTTCGACAACTCTAGTATCTGCATCCGCAACAGGATCGGTTCCTAAAGCATTTAAAACGCCAACTTTTAAACCAACTTCATCTACATTGCCTTTAAGTTCTTCGATTAATCCACCACTGGTAACAGTTGCTTGTTGACCAAAACGAACTTTACTAATATCGGTTTCATAAACTTCTGCGATCGCGTACATTTGTTCTGTCTGACCTAACTCAATAATTCCATCGTTGTTAATCACTTCGCCAGCCCATGTGTGAATTTTTAAAACTTGTCCATTTTTAGGCGATCGCACATAAGCCAAATTTAAATCTGCTTGAGCTTTTTTCACAGCAGCCTGGGCATTTTCTACCTCTGATTCTGCTACACTGACATCTACAGGACGGACTTCTGCGGTAGCATTTAGAGTCGCTTTGGCTTCTTCAACTTCCTTTTTTAAGGTTGCTAATGTGCGATTGAAATTGGCTTGTGCTTCTTTGACTTGTTCCGTTCTAGTACTAATAATTTTCTGTAAATTAGATTCGGCTTCTGCAAGTTGTTCTTGAGCAGTATTGTTTTGTAAACAAGTGCTATCTCGTTGAGAAGCTGAAACTACTCCTTTTTGATACAAAGAATTATAGCGATCGCATTCAGTTTGAGCATATTGCAATTCAGCTTGAATCCTCTTAATTGTTGCGGCTTGAGAATTCTTTTCTCCTTGTAACTGAGCCGCTAAATTAGCAATAGTTGCCCTTTGAATTGTGAGTTGACCTTCTAATTCTGCTCTTGTTTGTTGATATTTTGCCGTTTGAGCGTTAATATCTCCTGTTTTCGCACCTGCTTTAGTTTGTTCTAGTTTAGCTTGAGCAACATTAACTTCAGTTTTTGCCTGTTCCAAAGCTGCTTGCAGGCGTTCTTGGTTATCTAGAATTGCCACTACTTGACCTATTTTTACCTTGTCTCCTTGTTTGACAAGTAGCTTTGCAACTCGTACACCTTCACCTTGTATAGAAGTAGGAGCAGATAGCTTAATTACTTCTCCTTTAGGCTCTAGATATCCTCTAGCAGCAACCGCACTGGGACTTGCTTGAATTTTATTATTAGCTGCAATAGCCTGTTGCGATCGCTTTTGATTTTCTAGTTGATTATTTAAAACTAAATAAAATGAAGTAGCACAAGTAGCTAAAGCCGCAACGCCTAAAATTACAACAAATCTCCAGTCTAGAGGTTTGGTAAAAAACTGATATTTCATAATTTAACTTAAATCTATAAAGTCTACTCTGACAAAGCTAATAACTTAGTCAAGGGATATATTTTTAAAAATATATCCCTACACCATTAGACTATATTAATACACCCAAGGCAATAAACGACGAGTGCGTTTTTTATATGCCTCGTATGCATTATCAAAAGCTTGCAGCAAGATTCTTTCTTCAACTCGGCAGCGAAAGTCATGAGCTAAAAAGTTAGCAATTACTTGCAGTAAAAATCCTAGTCTTGGAACAATTAGAAACGAACCAAAAAACAGAAGTTGAAAAGCGAAGTAAAGTGGATGTCTAACAAAACTATAAGGCCCTTTGGTCACAAGTTGATGACCGGGATCGATGTGAGGAAATAACCGCCAACTGCGAAAAACCCAAAAAGACCATACTTTTACAATTAATGCCAAACCAAGAATAGCAATTCCTAGAGCTTGAATCGGAAAAGTCGGTTGAAATACAAAAAATCCTAGCGCATCGGGATTTGCCCACCAAATTGCTAGCAAAATGTAAAAGATACCGTAGGTAGCACTAGTGAGAAATAGGGCTGGTGGGCCTTGAGGAGTGATAGATGACTCACTAGCAACTGGTTCTTTTGTGGAGGTGTCAACAAATGACTCTGGGTTATTGAGTTTGCGCCGTCTAATGATGGATGCATTGACAATTAATAGCCAATACAGTGAATGAACCAAGCAGAGAATGGCTTTGACATCTACTTGTGGTAGTTGTTCTGGGAAAGCCACTGCAAACTGAAATTGTGTCATTAGTTCCACAAGTTAACTCCTAAAGTAACGTGAGTTCTGTCAAATAACTTTCTAGTAGTCTGGCAACCCAAAAATGCTAAGTGAGGGCTGGGGAAAGGGGAAAGGGAAAAGGGTAAGGGATTTAAACCCTTTCCCCCGCCAAGTTCCCTTGGCGTACTACTAGTCTCTGCGTTCTCCGTGCCTCTGTGGTTAAAAAAAGAGTTTTTGAACCACAGAGACGCAGAGGGCACAGAGAAATTGATAGGGTTAGTTGTATTTTCCTGGCTGCCAGTTGTTCATAACTGCCAGACAAGCCCTCAATTGGGTTGCCAATGTTTGTACATCTGGTTCTCTGACCATCGTGTAGTGGTTGCCTGGAATCCAACGCACTTCCAGATTGGTGAGTAATTCGTGCCAATCTAAAGCTGGGTTGGTAGGATTTTCTGGTGGTTGGTTTTCTGCCCGCAGCAATGTTACTAGCCCCTCGTAGGGACGCGGTGTGTAGGATTCGATCGCTCGCATATTGCATTTGAACACCTCGAACAAGTAGTTGATTTGTTCAACTCCGGCATCTGGCGGAACTAAGTGCAGTAGTCTGGCTTGTTCTAGAATGTAGTTCAATTGTTGTGCGGTATCTAGCTGCTGCAACTGCTGCAATCTAGTAGCATCAACATCAAATCGACCTTCTAAGTCTTGGATAAACCAAGCTGCTAAGGTGGCTTCGTCCAAATCTTCGCTAGATAAGGGCGCGGGACAGTCGATAAGTACCAGCATATTGACTTCTTCACCTTGCTGGCGCAATTGCTGGGCAATTTCTAAGGCCGCAATTCCCCCAAAAGACCAGCCACCGATAGAGTATGGCCCTTGTGGTTGAACGGTGCGGATGGCTGCAATATAATAAGCTGCCATATCTTCGATAGTGGTAAATGGTGGTTGTTCTCCATTCATCCCCACAGCCTGAAGACCGTAGAACGGCTGATCTATACCCAAGCGACGGGAGAGATCCATATAGCAAAGCACATTACCACCAGCTGGATGAACGCAGAAGAAAGGCGGCTGAGAACCAGAAGGCTGGATACTGACTAAAGGCGACCAAGGCACAGAACTATCTGACGATTCCCGCAGAGTCCGCGCTAAATGCTCAACAGTCCCGCCTTGGAACAACGTAGACAACGGTAAATTCTGAGCAAAGAGTTTGTGAATTTGCGTCATCAAGCGCACAGCTTGAATAGAAGTTCCACCCAATTCAAAGAAATTATTAGTAATACCTACCTCCGGCAAGTTCAAGATTTCTTGCCAAATTTGTACGAGTTGTAACTCTAAGCTGTCTCTGGGTGCGACAATTGCCCCTAAATCTGCTTGATTTTGTTCTGGGTCAGGTAAAGCACGGCGATCGACTTTACCGTTGGATGACAAGGGCAAGCTGTCCATAAACATGAACATTGAGGGAATCATGTATTCTGGTAACTTCTGCTGGAGGTAGTTACGCAATTCTAATGAAGTAATTGATTGTTCCTGCTCAAAAACGATATAAGCTACCAATTGCTTCTCATCCCGTTGTTTGCCAACGGCTGAAACAGCAACAGAACGGATGGCTGGGTGTTGCTGCAAGACAGTTTCAATTTCGCCTATTTCTATCCGATAACCGCGAATTTTAACCTGAAAATCAATTCTTCCTAAAAACTCGATGTTACCATCCGGCAGATAGCGCCCCAAGTCCCCCGTGCGATAAAGACGCTCTCCCGTGCGGGGATGCTGAATAAAGCTGGCTTGGGTCTTGGCTGCATCTCGCCAATATCCCTGAGCTAAACCGATACCACCAATGTAAATTTGTCCTGGAACCCAATCAGGACGGGGTTGCAAGGCTTCATCAAGGATGTGGAAGCTTTGGTTACTCAGGGGTTTACCGTAGGGGATGCTAGTCCAGCTAGGGTCAATTGTTTCAATAGGATAGAAAATTGACCAGATGGAAGCTTCTGTGGCTCCTCCCAAACTGATTACTTGGACATCGTTACCCAAGGAGTGAATTTGCTCCGGTAGAGTTACCGGAATCCAATCGCCACTCATCATCACCAACCGGAGGGAAGATGGTAAGCGATCGCAGCGATCGCCTGCATATTCGACTAACAATTTCATTAACGCTGGTGCAGAGTTCCAGATTGTCACCTGCTCCCGTTGGAGAACATCCAGCCAATGCGCCGGGTCGCGGCCGCCTTGAGCATCGGGCATGATAATTGTACCACCAGCTGCGAGCGTTCCGAAGATGTCATATACTGACAAGTCAAAGCTCAAGGAGGAAATGGCAAATACCCGATCCTCTGCTGTCACGCCAAACCGTTGATTGATATCGAGGATGGTGTTAGCTGCACCGAGATGGTCGATGGTGACACCTTTGGGTGTGCCAGTTGAGCCAGAGGTGTAGATGACGTAGGCTAAATCTTTTGGGGTTTGTATTGATGTTAAAGGTTGACTGGTAGAGGTTTGTACCAGGGTTGAGTCATCAATTGTTAGCCATTTGACTTGAGTGGCGAAGCTGAGATTTGCTTCTAGCCGAGGTTGGGTAAAAGCGATCGCTACTTCAGCATTATCGAGCAGCCAGTTAAGACGTTCTTGGGGTAGGCTGGGGTCGATTGGTAGGTAAGCTGCACCTGATTTGAGAATTCCCAAAACAGCGACTAACTGCTCCCAACCTTTTTCCATCACCACGGCTACCAACTGATTGGGACGAGCGCCTAAGTCTCGCAGTTGTCTACCGATGTAGTTAGATAGGCGATCGAGTTCAGTGTAAGTTAAAGTCAATTGAGAAGTTGCGATCGCTAATTTTTGTGGCTGTTGAGTCGCCTGTTCAACAAACAACTCATGCAACAACCGGGTGGGAATGGTGGTGTTAGTAGCATTGACGGCTGCTCGTTGTTGTAGTTGTGCTTCAGGTATCAACCATTCTGTGGTAGTTTGCCAAGTATTATCTGACTCAGCCAAACGATGCAGCAGCAGTTGGTAAGCATCAAACATTTGGGCCATTAAATCAGGGGGAAAAGCTTCTTCTACAGCATCCCAATTCAGGAGCAAAGCGCCGTTTTCTTCAACAATTTGGTGGTCGAGGAGGACGAAAGGCGTTTGCAACAAGCCATTACAAATTACCTGCCAATCCTGCTCGCCCGCAGCATTAGTTTGAGTATCGCGGTTTCCTAAACCCAAAGCACTGGCAAAGGTACAAGGCATGGCGGCTCTAGCAGTTCCCCCTTGCATCCGATTGAGTTCGCCCAATACTTCCACACCAGTCACCGCAGTATGTTCCAAATCACTCCACAACTGCTCTTGTAAGCGTTTGGCTTGGGCGGCGAAGCTTTCGCTTTGGGTGTGGTCAACTGTCAGCAGTAGGGTAGAACTACAGTTACCTAAAACCTGATACACCTGTGGATGCAGTGGTTCGCGGTTAAAGTAGAGGATATTAACTGTGAGTTTTTGGTTTTTGCTCCAAGTGGTGAGGATCGTGGCATAAGCAGCACAAATCGCCGCCGCCGGTGTTAATCCCAGCTGACTGACTCGTGTTTTGAATTGCTGCCAAACTGCTGGTGCTAATTGCCCTTGCCAACGGGTAAAAGTGGGTTTCTCAATAGCACTCGGATTTTTGGCTAGGGGCAATTCCGGGGCTGGGGGAATTTCAGCTAACCTTGGCCACCAGTAATCACGGGCTTTTTGGTAGGCTGCTGTTTGACGGCGTTGATTCAGCGTCAGGATGTAATCTCGGAAAGAGAGATTCAGGGCTGATAACTGTACTTGGGGGTTGAGGTAAAACTGATACAAATCTTGGAAGACAAATCCACCACTTAAAGCGTCACAGATTAATAAACTGATGCTGATGTGGAGTTGCGATCGCTCCTCATCCAATAATTGTACGCGCACCTCAAATAAAGGATATTTATCGAGTGATGGGCCATTATCCTTCATTTGCTGGCGCATCGCTGCTATTTGCTCCTTTGCCTCTTTTTGACCGCGTAAGTCGATGACTTCCACAGCAAAGGGAGGCACAGTTTCGAGAATCTGCTGTTGGGCATCAGGTAAAATTACCGCCCGCAGCATCTCATGACGCTCAATTAAACGTTGCCAAGCCAAATTCAATCGCTCGATGTCGAGATTAGTGACGGCAAATTCTACGTAGAAATGAGCAGACACGTTACCCAAATCGAAAAAATTGCTACCACCCAAAGCATAAGCTTGTTGTAAGTCAGTGAGCGGGAATGGCTGATAACGTTCCTCTGGCGCGTGAACTAGGGTAAATTCTGCCGTTGAAATGGGCGTTTGCAAAATTGCCAGCAATTCTAACTTGTGAGCAGTCAAGCGATCGCGCAGTTCTTCCGTTAACACACCTTTGGGGGCACGAAAACGCAATTTGTCGCCTTCAGCCCACAAATACACTCCATTTTGCGTCAAATCATCCAGAAGTTGACTCGCGCTCATAGTTCGCCGTCCTCCCATTCTTGATTACTGGTGGCTAATTCAATAGGTTTAGCAGAATTGCTCCTCAGATGAGGAGGAGATACAAGGACAGATGATACTGACGACATTTCTTGTGTAATTTGAGTGAGTACTTGTGCAGATAACTGGGCAATACTAGGGCCTTGAATGAAGCGAATCATCGGTAAATCAACGCCCAAGTCGTTTTTAAGTTTGTTCTTTAACTCCACCGCCACTAATGAATCTAATCCTTGGCTGTTGAGGGGCTGATGGCGATCGAGTTTCGAGGCTGGCATTCGCAGCACCCTAGCTACTTGTTCGTGGAAGTAGGTTTCCAAAAGTAGTTGACGCTCATCTGATGGAGTTGCTAAAAGTTCTTGACGGGAAAGAAAATTTGTGCTTTCGTCAGTTTCGATTTCTCCAGAGTTACTAAAGAACTCCGTCAGCAATTGAAACAAAGGTATCTTGATAACGGCTGGATTAGCACGCAAGACTTTTGCCCAATTGATGGGAATCACACCTAATTGTGCAGTTTTATCCGTTAGCAGGTGTCCTAAAATCTCTAAGCCTTGCTGTGGAAGAATGCTACCAAACCCCAGAGATGCCATGCGATCACCCCGATTTGTCTGGGCTGCTGCTAAACCTACTTCTGCCCACGCACCCCAGTTGATACTGAGTGCAGGCAGATTTTGGCTTTGGCGATAATGAGCTAACCCATCTAAAAAGGCATTGGCCGCCGCATAGTTTCCTTGTCCGGCGGAACCCAGGAGTGAAGCAGCTGAAGAAAACAGCACAAAGAAATCTAGGGATTTATTGAGGGTGTGTGTGTGGAGATTCCATGCCCCTTCTATCTTGGGTTGCATGACTTTGTGCAACCGTTCCGGTGTTAATTGTAAGAGAATGCCATCATCCAAAACAGCAGCGCTGTGAATTACACCCCGTAATGGTGGCGTATCTTGGTCTAATTGAGCGATCGCTCTAGCTACTTCCTCAGACTGACTGATATCCGCCTGAAGCACCTTAATTTTTGCTCCAGCAGTTTCCAGAGTTTGTAAAACTTCTAAGGCTGCGGGTGTCGGCTGACTTCTCGCCATCAGTGCCAAATATCTAGCTCCCCTCTCCACCATCCAAGTAGCTACTTGTAAACCTAGACCCCGCAAACCTCCAACAATGAGGTAGGTTGCTTGGTGGTGGAAGTTTGGTAGTTCGGAATAACTGGGTAAATATCGCTTCAGTCTAGCAACGTAGGACACATCCCCACGCAGAGCGATTTGATTTTCTACATCGTCTGCTTGTAGTAGCTGTAAAAGTGATGCAATTTCTGATGGTTTAGGCACTGATGCTAAATCCACCATTGAGCAACGCCAGTCTGGATGTTCTTGAGCAATCACGCGTCCCAATCCCCACAGAGGCGATTGGGCAATACTGGTAGTCTGGCAACCCAAAAATGCTGGGTGAGGGCTGGGGAAAGGGGAAAGGGAAAAGGGTAAGGGATTTAAACCCTTTCCCCCTTCCCCCTTACCCTTTTCCCCGCCAAACTTGCTTGGCGAACTACTAGGACTCGAATCTATAGGTTGTACGCCACGGGTAACTAGCCAGAGACGGGGTGTATTTTGCCAACCTGTTTCTGCCAATGCTTGGACTAAATGGAGAGTGCTGATACATCCCAAATTGCGATCGCTAAGTGGCCGACTTTCTATACTTTCACCAGCGAGTGAAGCTAGGGTAGTCAATTCTGCTGGAGTGATATCTAAACTCCACAGATGCACTACTCCCAAGCATTCACTAGAAACAGTTTGTAGAAGTTGCTTGAAGTCATCTAAACAATTTGGCTGAATTTGATAATGCTGTGAATCCTGTTTTTGATAAGTTTCACCTGCAAAAGCCAAGATGCAATTTTCGCCTTGCTGCTGCAATTGTTGGCTGAGATTTTCTCCAATTCCCTGTCTGTCTGCCAATATCAGCCAATAGCCTTGGTTTTCGCTGCGTCTTGGCGCTGTGTCCTTGGGTTCTAAAAGCCGTTCCCAGCCAATCTCATAGAACCAATCGCTAGAATTATTTTCACTTTGACTATCAAGTTTCTGAATACGCAAACATTCAGCATCTAATATTCTTTGCCCTTGGTCGTTGAACAGGACTAACTCGGCAGCAAAGGCATCTGTTTCTACTACAGGTTTTAACTGCAAGTGTGCCCATAAACCTGCGGCATCCGGTTGCTGATAAATTCGGAGTTTGTCTAGACGTACTGGCAAATAAGCTCCTTCTGCCTCAGCATCAGGGTTAGCTAAGGGAGTGGCCAAAGCTATGACTTGGAAACAGGCATCCAAAAGAACGGGATGAATTTGGTAGTTGGCGATTTCTGCGTGTAAAGATGCTGGTAAATGGATGCGTCCGAGGGCTTCCCCTTCGCGTCGCCAGATTTGCTCTACGCCTTGAAAGCTGGCTCCATAAAGTAAACCTTGTTCCGCCATTTGTTGATAGTGCTGTGTGCCAGAGATAATTTCCTGACAACGGGCTTGAATTTCTGCCACCATTGCGGGAATGCTGGGTGTAATTTCCCCGTCGCCTCGGCGCACTGTACCACTGGCATGATGCCGCCATTTCGCTTGTGTGTTTATACTAGGACGGCTGTAACAATCAAAGTTGAGAGTGTCTGGTGTGTTTCCTGGTTGCAAGCAAATTTGTACAGTCTGAGTTTCTGCTTCGGGAATGAATAAACCTTGTTGAAAGTGCAAAACTTCTAGGGTATGTTTACCTGCCCCAAATATCTCAGCCGCAGCAGCTAATACCATTTCTACATAAGCTGACCCCGGTAACACCATCACACCTTGTACCCGATGGTCGTTGAGGTAAGGAAGCGATCGCAAATCCAATTGTGTTTGCCAAATCCGCATTTCTGGCAGGTGTGCCAGACTTGGCAAGGCTTCCCCTAATAAGGGCTGTTGTAATGTTTTTCTTGGTGGTAAAGAATTGCTACCTTCTAACCAATAGCGTTGATGTTGCCAGGGATAAGTCGGTAGTAAAACGCACCTTCTATTTTCTGGATAGAAAGCCTGCCATCGTGGTTGATAGCCCAAGGTGTAGAGGCGACCTAGTTCGCTGAGTAAAAAATAACGCTCTTGTCGCTCTCTGTGCATAGAGGCAAGGACAATTCCGGCTTTGCCTGTGTGCTGCAAACATTCTTGAATATTCTGGGATAAGACGGGGTGAGGGCTGACCTCAACAAAACAGGTGTATCCTTCATATACCAAGTTTTCAATTGCTTGACTGAATTGCACAGGCGATCGCATATTCCGCCCCCAATAAGCAGCATCAAAAAGAGGCTGGGGGGCTGGGGGGCAGAGGGGCGGAGGGGAATCTTCTGGTTGACAGCTAACGGTGGAGAAAATCTGCAAATATGGCGATTTTGGCTGAATATCTTGGATAATTTTCTCTAATTCTCGACTGTAGGCATCCATCTGCGGACAGTGAAAGGCATAATTCACCCGCAGTAATCGGCAGAATATTTCCTGGGCTTGTAGTTGTTGACACAAAGTTTCTAGGGCAGTGGCATCACCAGCAACGACGGTAGAAGTGGGGCTGTTGATAGCGGCGATCGCTAAACCAGGAAATTCCTCTAGCCAGGGTTTGAGTTCTTGCCAAGGCATCCCAATCGCTGCCATTTTGCCTTTGCCTGTAGCCTGCTGCATCAAGGAAGCTCGTTGCACAACAATCCGCAAAGCTGTTTCTAAAGTAAAGACACCTGCTACATAAGCAGCAGTGATTTCACCGAGACTATGACCCACAACCGCCGCAGGTTCAATGCCCCAAGAACGCCATAAGGCAGTTAGGGCAACTTGGATCGCTAAAATTGCAGGTTGGGCAACCTCAGTATCTTGGAGGCGAGAAATATTCTCTGGTGCTGCTAGTTCTTGGAGTAGCGACCAATTAGTAAGGGATTTTAAGATGCGATCGCACTCTTGCATAGTCTCTCGAAACACAGGCTCCTGTGCCAAAAGTTGCCGTCCCATTCCTACCCACTGCGCGCCCTGTCCAGAAAACACGAAAACAAGGCCAGATAAATCATCTGGATTAGATACTAAATTGGGGTCTTGTATAAAAGCGTCAAGTGCTGCTGTCAATTGCTCGATAGACTGCCCTACCAAAGCGATGCGATGCTTGTGATGAGGACGGCGCACACTAGTAGTATAAGCAATATCCAGCAAGTTAGTTTTACCTGGAAGAAAAGCTCGGTAAGCTTGCGCCATATCCAAGAGTGCGGCGGGATTTTTAGCAGATAGAGGTAAAAGATAATCTTTTACTGATGCTAAAGCTGGCTCTGTGGGCAAAAGCGGTGCTTCTTCGAGTATCACATGAGCATTTGTACCGCTAAAGCCAAAGGAACTTACCCCAGCAATGCGTCGTTCTGTACCACTATTCCAGGGGGTAAGTTCTGTGGGAATCGAAATTGGTAAATTCCCCCAAGAAATGTAAGGATTCAATTTTTGGAAGTGGAGGTGGGGCGGAATCTGCTGATGCTGCATTGCCAGGACAACTTTGATTAAACCTGCCACACCAGCTGCTGATTCTAAATGTCCAATATTGGTTTTAACTGAACCCAAAGCTAGGGGATGATCTGGCGATCGCCCTTCACCCAAAACAGCCGCCAGCGAACTCACCTCAATCGGATCTCCCAAAGGCGTACCTGTACCGTGAGCTTCTACATAACTGACTTGATGCGGCTTCACCCCAGCGTTGGCTAAAGCTTCGCGTAATACTGCCTGTTGAGCCGGGCCATTGGGTGCAGTCAAACCATTGCTGCGTCCATCTTGATTAACGGCAGAACCGCGAATCACTGCTAAGATTGGGTTGCCATCTGCGATCGCATCTGATAAACGTTTGAGAGCGATCGTACCGCATCCCTCACCACGGGCGAAGCCGTCAGCATCAGCATCAAAGGTTTTACAACGTCCCGTAGGCGATAAAGCGCGGGTGCGACACAGGGTAATGTTGTTGTCGGGAATCAACATCAGACTCACCCCACCCGCCAAAGCCAAATTACATTCACCGGAGCGCAAACTTTGACAAGCTAGATGTACCGCCACCAAGGAAGAAGAACAAGCTGTATCTAAAGTTACACTAGGCCCTTGCAAACCCAGCAGGTAAGAAACCCGTCCTGATACCACACTCATACTGTTGCCAGTACTACTGTAGGCATCGATGACAGTGCCCTGTAACCGCGAGTAATCGGCGTACATCACACCGACAAATACCCCTGTACGACTACCTGCTAGTTGGTCTGGTCGTTCTCCTGACTGCTCTAGGGCTTCCCAACATACCTCTAAAAACAAGCGCTGCTGCGGGTCAATAAATGCGGCTTCTCTGGGAGAAATACTGAAAAAATCAGCATCAAATTTATCAACGTCATCAACGAAAGCACCGTGACGAGTGTACATTTTGCCAACAGCATCAGCATCGGCATTGTAGTATGTTTCCAAATCCCAGCGATCGCCAGGAATTTCTTGCATTGCATCCACACCATCGCGCAAGCACTGCCAAAAAGTCTGAGGATTATTAACACCGCCAGGAAAACGGCATCCCATCCCAACGATCGCAATTGGTTCTGTCTTTTTCGATTCCAGGCGGTTCAGCTTGCCTTGCATTGTTTCCAGTGCCAGTAAAGCTCTTTTTAAAGGGGATAATTCCTCAACTCGCTCGTTGCTTTTGCTCATCTCAGTTACCATCTATCAGTTCTAGTTTTTTCAGGAGTAGCAATTCTGTTTCTGCTTCCGACATCCTGGTTAAATCCTCTAGGGAGATTAATGGTTCACTCTCCTCTAGTGATGGTGCAGGTGATGAGTCCTCTAATTTGGATAACGACAGCACATCTTGGATTAAATGATTCACTAAAGTTTGCAGACTCGGATAATCAAATAACAATGTGGCTGGTAAGGAACAAGCCAAACTATTTTCGAGAACGTTTCGTAACTCCAGCGCCATGAGCGAGTCGAGACCCATTTCAATTAAGGGTTTGTCGGCATCGAGGTTTTGCCCAGAGTTGAGTCGCAACACTTTTGCCGCCAGTTTGCGGATGTGGGTTAACAGCAAAGATTGTCGTTTGTCATCAGAAACTTGTTGCAATTTTTCCAGAATTGTGCCTTGGGTGGTTTGTGATTTTTCTTCGGGTTGGGTATACTCAGCAAAATCTTGCAGCAGTGGCGGTACTTCACCTGGACGATACTGTTTGAGGAAGGTTTGCCAATTGACAGGAATCACACCTACTTGTGGCATATCGGCTCGACTCAGCAACGATTCTAATATCTGTAATCCCTGTTCAATTCCAATCCGTTCCACTCCTACAGACTGACTGTGGTCTAAGTTTGCTGCCATCCCTACTTCTGCCCAAGCTCCCCAGTTGATACTGAGTGCAGGTAGTCCTTGAGAATGGCGGTAGTGGGCGAAGGCATCTAAAAAGGCATTTGCAGCTGCATAGTTCCCCTGTGCGGCTGCACCCAACAAAGAGGCCGCTGAGGAAAACATTACAAAGAAATCCAGCGATATATCCTGAGTTAAATGGTGTAAATTCCAGGCTCCTTGAATTTTGGGAGCCATTACTTGAGTCAAACTTTCCCAGGTTTGCTGTAAGATAATGCGATCGCTTAACACTCCAGCTGCATGGATAATGCCGCGTAGTCTAGACTTGCAAGGTTCCAGCAGTTGTTTAACTTGGTTGAAATCGGTAATATCTACCTGTATTACCTGCACTTGAACCCCTGCCTGTTCCATCTGGTGAATAGCATCCAACGCAGTTGCAGAAGGCGAACGACGACCAACTAAAACTAAGTTTTGTACTCCCTGCTGACACATCCAATGAGCAACTTCTAGCCCCAGTGCGCCTAATCCCCCAGTAATTAGGTAAGTAGCATCAGCAGAAAATATTACAGGTTGTGTTGATACTTGAGGTTTTGCCCGAACTAAACGAGCCACATAACGTTCATCATTGCGAAAAGCCAGATGATCTTCTGACTCTGGTTGTAAGATATCCCCTAGTACTAATGCTGTCTGTTCTGGAGAATTATTAGTATCAATATCTATCAAGCCGCCCCAAATTGCTGGATACTCAATGGCAATTACTCGCCCAAGTCCCCACAGAGGCGCTTGAGTCAGACTGTTCATTGTCAATTTATCACCAACAGGTTGACTGCCTTGGGTGAACAGCCACAATCGTGCTTGGCAGTTTGATAATTTGGATAAGGCTTGCAACAGGTAGATAGTACTACCGCAACTAGTTAGGTAGTTTGTTTGTTGAGTTTCCAGCAGACTCCAGAGATGAATAATACCGTGCAATGGTGCATTATCTGACCCCACATCTTGCAAGAGTTGATGGAAATGTTGCGGTTGACTGGGGTCGATTTGAAACTGACTTTCACCAATTTGTTGATAAATTTCACCAACAGAAACAAGGATGCAAACTTTGCCTTGATATTCTAATTTTTGTGCCAATGCTTTACCAATACCATTAGCATCGGTGAAAATTAGCCAACGACCGGGAATAGTAAGTAATTGTTCTGATAATCTAGATTTTGGTTGCCACTGAATTTGATACAGCCATTCCTGAGTCGGTGCTTGGTTGGTTCTGAGCAAAGCTTGACGCGGTGCTTGCTTTAAGCAAAGTCCCTCAATGTAGGCTACTAGTTCTCCCGCTTCATTCAGCAGCCAGATATCTCCTGTGAACATTCCTGCTGTTGAATTTGTTTGAGAATTTAGCTTTCCGTAACACCACAAACGGCTGTTAAAATCTGGCGACTGGCAAAAATAAAAGTGATTTATGCTAAAGGGTACGTAAACTTGGTTATCTCGTTGTTCTTGGGGTAAAGCAAAGCCTAAGAACTGAAAACAGGAATCGATTAATCCCGGATACAAGAGGTAGGTGTTAATTTCATCTGCAAATTCTTGGGGAAATTGCATTTGGCACAATGCTTCACCATCACACCGCCACATAGATTCTACCCATTGAAAACGCTGACCGAGTTGCAGTCCTTGTTCTCTAACTTGGGCATAGAAATCTGAACCAGCCAGTATTTGGGAACAGCGTGTCTGTAACTCAGTCCAAGATAAAGGTTTTTCAATATCTCCTGCATCTTGGCTGAGTCGTCCTGTAGCGTGTACCAACCAGTTATCTATTTGTTTATTAAAACTAAAGAGTTCAAATTTATATTTACCTGCGGCTTCAGGTTGCAAAATAAGTTGTACATTGATAATCTGGCGATCGCCAACCGTCAGCGCTTCCCTAAATGTAATATTACTCAGCGAAATTGCCCCTGTTCCCAGAATTTCTTGACCTGCAAGCAACAACATAGAAATATGCGAAGCTCCCGGTACTACCACCGTGTCATAAATTCGATGGTCATCGAGGAAAGGTAAACTAGCTGTGTTCAAATGAGTTTCAAAAACAATATCCTTAAGAGATGGCGATCGCAATTGATAACCCAATAAAGGATGCAGCAAGTTTTCGCTGATTTCTCTAACTATTGGCTTGCTGGTAGTAGTAGGCAACCAATAGCGTTGACGCTGCCAAGGATAATTGGGCAAAATTACCTTATTATGCAGATAATCAGCCTCAAATCCCTGCCAATCAATCTCCACCCCAGCTACATACAACTGCGCCACCGAATCTAATAACTGCTGCCAATCTTCTTTATTTCTTCGTAGGGAAGCCAGCCATAACCCTTGTTCGTCCAATACTTCTGGACATTCGCGCCGTGCCATCCCCAACAACGTTGGATGCGGCCCAACCTCCACAAACACCTCATATCCTGCTTCATACAATGCCTGCATACTGGCAGCAAATTGCACACTCGCTCGGATATGTTCTACCCAGTAAGCCGCATTAGACATTTCCTGTTGTCTGACAATCTTGCCTGTGACATTGGAGA